>JAWODX010000078.1:0-14297 GCA_046483085.1 Planctomycetota bacterium | reverse complement strand
GTGCTCGAACCGCGTCCGTATTTGATTTGGAACTCCTCGCCGCTGCTGATTATAATGGTGGTTCTGGCAACCAACGAATGGATTGTCCGGAAGAAAGTGGGGTTGGCATGAGTCACGCTGCGGTTGCCCCGAGGGGGACGAACGCGGAGGGGGTCCCGGAACCGATTGTGAGGACGCTGCGGCGGGTGATCCGCCGCCTGCGAACCGTTCTGGTCTTGCGCGGCCTCTTTGCCGTGGTCGCCGTCGCGATCGGCGCGCTCCTGGCCGTGATGGCGGTGGACGCGGCGGCGATGATCTTCTCGCGAACCGTCCGGCTGCTGATGACGACGGGCGTCCTGCTGGCCACGCTGGCCGCGGCGTTCTGGTTCCTCGTCCGGCCCCTGTTGCGCAGCTTCACCCTCGCCGGCGTCGCCCGGCTGGTCGAGACGCATCACCCGGAGCTGGAGGAGCGGATCAGCTCGGCCGTCGAACTGCTGAGCAGCCACGACGCGTCCGAGCTGCGCGGCTCCGCCGCGCTGATCGCCCAACTGGCGAGCGAGGCGACGGACGAGGTCGGCGTGGTCGAGCCGAAACGGGAGGTGACGACCGGCTCGGCCCGGCCGTACATGGCCGCTGCGGCGGCCACCCTGGTCGTGCTGGCCGTCGGGTTCGTGTTCTGGCCGACCCAGGTGTCGCGACTCCTCGCCCGGGCCGTCGCCCCCCACGCCGACATCGGGAACCTGGGCGCGTTCCGGATGACCGTCGAGCCGGGCGATACGGTGCTGCCCGAGGGGACGCCGCTCCACGTCGAGGTGGCCGTGGAGGACGCGCGGGTCGACGCCGCCGAGTTCCGGCGCATCGCGCCGACCGGTGCCGAGGTGACGGAGACGATGGAGCCGGCGGGCGAGAGCGAGGCCGGCCGGCGGTTCGCCCTGACCGTGCCCTCGGGCGACGCGAGCTTCCGGTATCGGGTCCGGGCCGGCGACGGGCTGAGCCGATACTTCACCTGCACCGTCGTCCCCCCGCCCGTCGTCGAGCGGATCGACCTGCGCTACGACTTCCCCGAGTACACCGGCCGGACCGAGCCGAGGGTCGAGCGGAACGCGACGGGCCCGATCCGGGCGCTGGCGGGGACGGAGGTCACGGTGACGGCCACGACGAACAAGGCGATGGCCGAGGCCGAGCTCCTCGTCGACGGCCGGGCGGTCGCCGGGCGGCTGCAGACGGCCGACGGCCGGACGAAGGGGACCTGGTCGCTGACCCTCCGGCCGGAGATGGTCGGGACGTGGTGGATGGAAGTCCGGGACGAGCACGGCTTCGGGGCGACGTCGCCGGAGCACGAGATCGAGGCGCTGGCCGACCGGCCGCCGACCGTCCGGGTCACCCAGCCCGTCTCGGACAAGCTCACGCTCGGCCGCTCCGACCGCCTGCCGGTCCGCTACCGCGCGACGGACGACTTCGGGATCGACGCGGCCCGGTTCCTCGTCGAGATCGACGGCAAGCGGGCCTCGACGCCCCCGCTCCCCCTGCCCCGGCCCAGCCCGGTCGAGGAGGGCGCGTGGACCGGGAACGCGATGCTCGACCTCGGCTCGCTCTACCTGGCGCACGCCCGCGAGGTGACGTTCGTCCTGCGGGTGAGCGACGGGCTGCCGCGGCTGCTCGGCGGGCCGCAGCACGCCCTGAGCCGGAAGGTCACCATCCGGCTGGCCGACTCCGCCCCCAGCTACACCGATCAGCAGGTCACGCGGGCGGAGGCGCGGATCCGGGAGGAGCTGCAGGGGGTGCTGGGGGACATCAAGGCTGCGCGGGAGCACCTGGGCCGGCTGAAGCCGGCGATCGACAAGAAAAGCGAGCTGAACGAGCACGCCCGGAAACAGGTCGACGGGGCGCGAGAGGGCGCGGCGCAGGCCGAGGGGAAGATGCTCGAGCTGGCGGCGAGGATGGAACGCAGCAGCTTCGCCGGGCTCGCACCCAAGACCCGAGAGGTCACCGACGACGAGATCACACCCGCCCGGAAGGCGACCGAGATGATCCCACTGACCAACGACCGCGACGAGCGGAAGGAGCACCACGGGAAGGCGGACCGGCACCTCGAGCAGGCGGCCCGGGGCGTCGAGCAGCTCCTGAAAGACCTGAAGGAGCACGCCGAGCGGGTCCGCGCGGCGAGGCGGCTGGCCGAGCTGGCCGACCGCGAGCGCGATCTGGCCGAGCAGGCGAAGGCGCTCGCCGAAGCGAGGAAGCCGTCCGAGGAGGCGGAGGCGAGGAACTGGAGGGAGAAGCAACGGCAGGTGACCGGCGACGTGGGCGAGATGGTCAAGGAGTCGCCGGACGCGAAGGACGACTTCCTGGCCGAGAAGCAGAAGGAGGCGGAGGAGCTGGCCGGCCGGGCCGAGGAACTGGCCGGCGAGCAGGAGGACCTGAAGGACCTGACGGGGAAGGCCTTCGAGGAGGAGGGGGTGCAGCCGGAGGACGTGCGGAACGAGCTGCTCGAGCGGGTCAAGGAGGCGCAGAAGCAGATCGCGAAGGAGACCTCCGAGCTGGCGGGCGACGTGAACCGGTCGACGCCGCAGCTCGAGTCGGAACACCAGGCCGCCGCGCAGTCGACCCAGCAGGCGGCACAGGAGCTCGACGCGAACCAGCTTGCCCGGGCCGCGGACACCGGCGAGCAGGCGGCCGGGGAGCTGGAGCAAACGGCGAAGGACCTCGGCGAGCAAGCCGCCGCGCCGTCTCAGCAGCAGGCCGGTCAGCAGCAGCCGGCGCAGCTCCAGGGCCGCGCACAGCAACTGGCCAGGCAGCAGAAGCGCGTCGCCCGGCAGGCGCGGGCCCTGGCGAAGGGTGACCTGGACCGGGCGCTCGGGCTGATGCAGCAGGACCTCGGGGAGCAGGCGAAGGCGCTCGCGGAGCAGGCGGCGCGGGCCGAACAACAGGCGCGCGACCTCCAGCTCTCGGAGCAGAGCGAGCGGCAGGCGGGCCAGGCGGCGCAGGAGCTGGGCCGGGCGGGCGAAGAGGCGGACCGGGCCGCCGGCGAAATGGCGAAGGCCGCCGGCCAGCAGGAGCCGCAGGCCGACGCACAAAAGCCGGGCGAGGCCGAGCGGAGCGAGCACGGCCGCCAGGCCGGCCAGCACCAGCAGCAGGCGGCGCAGGCCATGCACAACGCCGCCCGGGCGCTCCAGGCCCTGGGCAAGGGGCTCGCCCAGCAGCAGACCCCGGGCGAGCAGCAGGCGCCGTCGCAGGAGGGGCATCCGCTCGCCCGGGCGTTCGAGCAGGCCTCGCAGGCGCAGCAGGCGCCGAGCCTGCAGCAGGCGCAGCCGTCGGCCCAGGCGGCGGCCCAGGCGCTGCAGCGGGCGGCGCAAATGGCCGCGCGGCAGGCGCAGATGCCGTCGTCCGCGAGCATGCCGCAGGAGTTCGCGCAGGACAGCAACGTGCAGACGCTGACCATCGACCGGAAGGTGGTCACGGGGTCCGACGCGGCCGTGGCGGAGAAGCTGAAGGAGATGGGGATTGCGTCGAGCGACTGGATTCGCCTGCCGACCCGCCTGCGGACCCAGATTCTGCAGGCCGCCGACAGGGAGGCGCCCGAGCAGTACCGGGCGCTGATCCAGCGCTACTTCCGCGACCTCTCGCGACATGGGCGCGCGGAAGAGGAGGCAGACTGATGGGCGTGGTGCGGCGAGCGGCCCCGGTCCTCCTGGCGTGTGTGTTGGCGGGGGTGCCGCCGGCGCGCGCCGACACGGCCTCGCCGAAGCTGGCGAAGTACGACGACGCCGTGGACGAGTCGGTCGATCGGGCGCTGGCCTGGCTGGCGAACCACCAGGAGGAGGACGGGCATTTCCCCGGCGGCCGCGGGAAGACCACCGCCGCCGTCGGACTCTGCGGCATGGCGTTCCTCTCCAAGGGTCACATGCCGAACGCCGAGCCGTACGGCGAGGTGATCGACAGGTGCATCGACTTCATCCTCGATCGGCAGCGCGAGAACGGCGCGTTCGACAAGGGGGCGGGGCGTGGCGGGATGTACGCCCATTGCATCTCGACACTGTTCCTGTCGGAGGCGTCGGGGATGGTGGACGCCGGGCGTCAGGAGCGGATCGACAAGGCGCTGCCGGACGCGTTGAAGCTGATCCTGGGCGCTCAGGCGATCAAGAAGCATCCGAAGCATCAGGGCGGCTGGCGGTACAAGCCGAACAGCCGGGACAGCGACATCTCGGTCAGCGGCTGGGCGCTGATGGCGCTCCGGTCGGCCCGGCTCAACGGGGCGCCCGTCCCGAAAAAGGCGATCGAGGACGCCGGGAAGTATATCCTCCGCTGCCGGCACAAATCGAGCGGCGGATTCGCCTACACGCCCGGGCGCGGCCCCGGCGGGGCGCGGACCGGCGTGGCCCTCCTCTGCCTCGAGCTGACCGGCCACCACGGCAAGCCGGTGACCCGGAAGGCGGGCGACTACCTGATGCATCATCTGAAGGGGCACAAGTTCATCCGCGAGCGCCACTTCTGGTACGGGGTCTATTATTGCTCACAGGGCATGTTCCAGCTCGGCAACGAATACTGGGAGACGTTCGCCGAGGCGATGTACCAGCACATGCTGAAGCGGCAGCACGAAGACGGCTACTGGCGGCACGGGGGGTACCTCGCGTATCCGACCGCGATGAGCGTGCTCGCCCTGACCGTCAGCTACCGCCAGCTCCCCATCTACCAGCGCTGAGCCCCGCTCTCCATCACGGATCGGCACGGATCACCCGGGCCGGCCCCTCGGGGGATCGGAGGCGGCGCCCTTGCGACCTCGACGGGCCAGGAGCGCCCAGGCCAGGAGGCAGACGGACAGCCCCTGGCAGACGTACGGCCAGAGCCAGCCCCCGCGCGTGTAGAACGGGCGCGACTGGCGGGGCCGGACCCAGGCGATGAGGAGGCCCGGCCCGCGTTCGTCGCGCCGGGCGGCGATGTGGCCCCAGGAATCGATGATGACCGTGGGCGCCGTGTTGGCCGGGCGGACCACCCACCGGTCGTTCTCGACGGCGCGGAGGACCGCGGCCGCCAGGTGCTGCTCGCGCATCCGGTCGCCCCAGTGGAGCGGATCGAGGGTGGGGATGACGAGCAGCTCGGCGCCGTTGGCGACCAGCCGGCGGCTGACCCACGAGAAGTCGCCGTCGTAGCAGATGGCGACGCCCAGCGCGGCCCCGTTGGCCTCGAAGACCGGATAGTCGCTGCCGGGCACGCCGTCGTTCGTGAAGGGGACCGGCTGGACCTTCTTGTACGTGCCGATGGGCCGGCCGTCCGGAGCGAACAGGACGTACCCGTTCCAGAACTTGTCGCGGTCGTCGGGATAATCCAGGCGGCAGCCGACGCCGACCACGGCGCCCGTGTCCCGCGCCAGCCGGGCGATCGGTTTGCGAAGCCACGGCCGGGCGAGCACGTCTCCGGACACCGACAGCTCGGGCCAGAAGATCCAGCGTGGCCGCGCACCGCGGGCGCTCCGGGAGAGTTTGAGCAAGCTGCCCAGGGCGCCCGGCTCGTGCTGGACGGCGCAGGCCGCGAGATATTCGGCGTCGCCGGGGTCTTCGGACGGGGCGGACCGCGCCCACATCTGCTGGGCGACGAGCCCCTGCAGTATGAGGAACGCCGAGACGGCCAGGACGCCGAAGAACCGCGCCGCCGGCGGGCCCCGTCGGGCCGTCCGGCAGAGCCCGGCGAACCCGACGTTCGCCGCGATCGCCAGCGTCCCCAGGCCGTACGCGCCGACGGCCCCGGCGGCGAGCCGGTACGCGCAGCCCTCGGCGGCCAGGGCGTGGCCGAGGCAGAGAAAGGAGGCGCGCAGCGGGTAGCATTCGGCGCGGAAGAACTCGACCGCGGTCCACCAGAGGATCGTCCCGGCGACGGCGGGCAGCAGCGGAAGACGGCGGTGAAGCAGTGCCCGGCCCCAGAAGAACAGGCCGAACCAGAGGCCGAGGATCAGCCACAAGGCCAGGGTGAGCGGGCCGAGGAGCGACCAGAACCACGTCAGCCCCAGGGCGCCGATCAGGAAGCCGAGCCCGACGCCGTGCCCGAAGGCCTGCCGGGCGGTCAGGCCGGCCGTGGCCCAGAGGGCGGGGACGAGGGCGACGAAGATCAACGGCCAGAACGACGTGAGCGGGAACGCGGACACATAGAGCACAGCGGAGGCGGCGACCAGCAGGGCGCGGGCCAGGCGGGAACGGAGCCGGGGGGTGGTCGGGCTCACGCGAGTTTCCGTCCGGCGTCGTCGGCCGAGAGCTCGGCGGTCAGGTCGCGGAAGACGCCGACGAGCGATTCGAGCTGGTCGCGGTCGAGCTCGCCCATCAGGCAGACCTGCAGCCAGCCGCGTTCGAGCAGGTACTCGCTGCGATAGCTGAGCAGGTAGCCGACCCGCTCGATCGCCCGGCCGAGTTCCTCGGAATCGACGCCGGGCGGGACGGCGATGGTGACGACGCCGGGGGCGGCGTGTTCGTCGGGGGCGACGACCCGGTAGCCGATGGAGCGGAGCTCCCCGCGCAGCCAGCCCGACGTCTGCCGGATCTCGCCGAAGATGTCCCGGTCGCTGAAGCTCTTCAGCGCGGTGATCAGGGCGTAGACGAGGTTGGAGGGGATGGTGTATGGGACGCCGCCCTTGGCGGCGTAGGTGCCGAGGTCGAGATACCGGGGCAGGCCCTCGGGCTGCGGGTCCACGGCGTGGTTGTGGAAGACCATCGACAGGCCGGGGAAGGACCGGAGCGCCTTCCCGCTGACACAGGTCGCCAGGTACAGGCCGCTCAGGTCGACCGGGACGGCGCCGATGGAGCTGATGCAGTCCATGCAGAGCCGGACGCCGCGCCCGGAGCAGGCGTCCTGGAGCATGGCCCGGTCGTTGAGGATGCCGGTCGAGGTCTCGCAGTGGGCGCACCAGAGCCACTCGTAGTCGTGCCGATCGAGCGCCTGCTTGATCTCGTCTCGGCTGAAGAAACCGCCCCATTCCTCGTCGACCGTATCGAAGTCGAGGCCCGAGCGGACGGCGTGGTCGACGAGCCGGCGGCCGAACTCGCCGTTCTGGAGGACGAGGCCGCGGCCGGGCAGGAGGGCGAGCTGGGCGGCGACGACGTCGTTGGCGAGGGTGCCCGAGCCGGTGAAGATCTGGACGTGCTCGGCGCCGACCAGCTCGCACAAGAGGCGCCGGGCCTGGTCGAAGTCCTGCATGAAGGCGTGGGACCGGTGGGAGACAGGCGCCTCGGCGAAGGAGCGGCGGACCTTGTGGCTGAGCCGGACCGGGCCGGGGAGCAGGTTGACCAGCTCCTCGACGGCGAGGGGGACGGACGTGGAGCGGAAGAAGTCGGCGGAGCGCTGCACGAACCGCTCGAGCCCCATGTACATCGGCTGGTAGAGCGCGTCGGGCGTGCCGACCAGGGGGCCGAACGGCTGGAAGCCGATGTGCTTGTAGAGTTTGGTCTGGCGAAGGGTGCCGGAGATGACAGCGAAGTCGTACCCCTGCTCGCGCGAGTACCGGGCCAGCGTGGTCATCAGGCCGTAGAACACCCGGCTGCGGCGGTAGCTCTTGTCCACCGAGAGCAAGCGGATCTCACAGGGCGAGCAGCCGGGCGGCAGGTAGGCGTCGAGGTTGTCCAGCTTCTGGTCGAGCGAGAACGGCCGCTTGCCGCGGACGGCGACCATGCCGGCCAGCTCATCGCCGTCCAGGGCGACCACGTAGGTGTTCTCCCGGTGGAACTTGTCGACCAGGGCCCGCTTTTCGTTCGGCTCGTGCTGGGGGATCTCCTCGACGAAGGTCTGGTAGTTGAGCTGGTGGATCTGCTCGAACTCGCGCTCTTCGGTGGCCACCTTGAACCTGAGCGAACTGGTTTCCATCAGGGTCTCCTCTCCGACGGAGTCCGGCACAGGGCCGCTTTATGCCCCAGGCACGCGCCCGCGGGTCGTGCCTTCCGCTCTATGTGCGATCGCTGCGGGCGTTCCCGACCGGCGCCGGGGGACAAGTATACCATGCCCGCAGACAGGCTGCACGGGATATCGAGCCTCTCCCAAACGTGTCCGGTGGCTTCCGCTGCCGCCCTGATGGTGCAGCGTTCGGGCCTGCCCGTGGCTGTTCTCCTGTGGACCATCGGTTGAACGGAATCATCATACGAACCACACGCGGCTGCAATCAAGGGGGGACTTCGTTCGACGCCCGCGTCCTGCCGCGCATCGGCCCAGCGCGGGCAGCGGCCGCCGGCCGGTCATGCGAACGCCAGGTACAAATACCGGGCGCTGAGCAGCAGCAGGGCGAACGCGACAATGATCCGAAGCGTCCGGTCCGACATCCGCGAGAGGATTCGCAAGCCGACGAACATCCCCAGCAGGACCGCCGGCACCGCCGCCAGCCCGCGGAGCACCAGCGGCCACGTCAACAGGCCGAACGCCGTCAGGTTGATGATCCGCGCCACGTTGAACACCGTGAACGCGAACTGCAGCGTGACGACGTGTCGGAAGCGCCCGAACCGCTGGGACGCGACGTACGCGACGACCGGCGGCCCGCCCGTGTTGAACGCCCCGCCCAGCAGGCCCGAGAGCACCCCGCACGGCACCCCGAGCCACAGCGGATGCCACCGGTGAGCGGCGAGGTGCGGGACCGCCTGCTGGATGACCGCCGCCGCGAGCAGCAGGCCGAGCACGAGGTACAGCGCCTCGGGCCGGGCGTGCTTCAACGCCAAGACGCCGACCGGAATGCACACCACCGCCGTCACCAGCAGCGGCAGCATCCGCCGCAGCTCGACCCGACGGCGCAGCCGCCACAGCATCGCCACCGTCAGGGTCAGGCACGGGACGGCGAGGACGACCGACGCGTCGGTGAACTCCGCCAGCAGCGTCCCCAAAAGCCCCAGCCCGACGAGCCCGAACCCGAAGCCGGTCGCCCCCTGGACCAGCGCCGCGACGAAGAGGACCGGCAGAACGACCTGGGCGGCTTCGAGGAATGTCATCCGCGAGAGAGGCGCGAGTGAGAAGTGATAAGTAGTAAGTGACAAGCAGCAAGTGATAAGTGATAAGTCATAAGTGATAAGTTATAAGTGATAAGTTATAAGTGATAAGTCATAAGTTATAAGTCATAAGTGATAGGTGACAAGTTGCCGCTTGTCCTGCTTCGCCCGCCGCGCAGTTTCGTAGGGCAGGCCAAATGGCAAATGACCGATGACGGCGAGCGAAGCGAGGCCCATGACCGCCGCGACGCGGCATCACAGCCAGCCGCAGAGCCCGGCGAGCCGGCGGGCGTAGTCCACGAAGTTCGGCCACGAGATGTCGGCCGGCACCCCGTGGTCGCAGCTCGGGATGAACCCGCCCTCCTCGAAGAGCGGCGGGACGACCCGGTCGATCTCGGCGCGGATCACGTCGCCGCCCTTCGCGATCGCCCGCTTGTCGATCCCGCCCCTGTAGGCCATCTTCCGGCCGAACTCGCGGCGGAACGCGACGATGTCGTTGTGGGCGGCGACCTCGATCGGGTCGCACACGTTGATCCCCGACTCGATCCAGATCGGGATCAGCTCGGCGATGTAGCCGTCGGAGTCCATGTCGATCAGTGGCACGCCGCGCTGGCGGAGCAGGCCGATCCACGCGTCGTAGCAGGGCTGCAGGAACTCGCGGACCATGGCCGGCGAGATCATGCTGTGCGCCTTGTACGCCATGTCCTCCGAGACGTGGAAGCTGTCGATCGTCACGCCGTCGAGCACGCGGCGGGTGACCTCGAGCACGAACTCGCGCCAGAAGTCGATCATGTCGTGCACGAACTCGGGGTCCTGGATCATCAGCATGCAGAGGTTCTCGAACCCGCACCATTCGCGGAGCTGCCAGAACGGCCCGCTCCACCCGAGCCGGCAGAGGTAGTCGCGATTCTGCAGGATCTCGCAGCGCCGGTCGAAGTCGTCGGGGAACCGCCCCGGCGCGTCCGGGTCGTACCGTTCCTTCATCGCCTCCCAGTCGTCGCGGTTCTCGACCGGGCACTTGATCCACCGGCGGGTGACGAAGTCCTTCGCGAAGCGGAGGTACGTCACGTCGTAGTCGTTCGAGATCTCGCAGATGTTGCCCTTCCAGTCCTGGACGACCTGCGAGTCGGCCTTCCGCTCGATCACCTTCTCCTCGAACTGCGGGATCATCAGGGTGTCGACCCCGAGCGACGCCCGCTCCGCCTGCGCGGGGTCCGGTTCGACGCCGATCGTCTCGCAGAGGTGGTCGAACCAGTGCCCGTCCTCGGGCAGGCCTTCGGTGTGCCATCGGGCGCGGGTCGACTCGCGCGGCCCGCCGGGGTGGAACGGGACCTTGTCCGGCGTCCCGAACGTCAGCGTTTCGGTATAGCGCTCTCTCGGATTCATATGGCAGGGCATTATAGCGACGCTCGCCGCCCCGGCAACCGCCGGGGGCAGCAGCCCCGGAAAAGAAGTCATCGGCTATGGCTTGACCCGGAGGGACCTACTTGGTACCTTCAAACCAATATCCGAGACAGACAATCATACTTTCAGAGAGAGCCCACCGGATGACGGCACAAGCAACGCTCTGGCCGCCAGTCGTGGGAACCCTCATCGAGGGGGACTGCTTGGATGCGATGCAGAAGATCCCTTCCAGCTCGATTGACATGGTGCTGTGCGATCTTCCGTACGGGACCACACAAAACAAATGGGACAGCGTCATCCCCTTGGATGAGTTATGGCAGCACTACTGGCGGATTGTGAAGGAACGCGGAGTCGTTGCGCTGACTTCTCAAGGACCGTTCACCGCAACGCTCATCATGAGCAACGTGGAATCATTCAAGTACAAGATCGCGTGGGTGAAGTCCAAGCCGACAAACTTCCTCAATGCGAAGAAGCAGCCATTACGCAAGCACGAGGACGTGTGCATTTTCTATCGGAAGCAGCCCGTTTATAACCCGCAGATGGTTGCGGGAGAGCCGTACAGTAAGGGGGTGCGCAAAAACCAGCACACCGGCAGTTACGGGAGGTTCAAGCCGAAACTCGTGGAAAGTAAGAACGGCGACCGGTACCCCACGGACGTCGTCTATTTCAAGACAGCGGAAAGCGAGGGGCCGGTCTGGCATCCGACCCAGAAGCCGGTCGCCCTCGGGCGGTATTTGATCCGGACATTCACGAATCCCGGTGACGTGGTTCTGGATAATGCATTCGGGAGCGGCAGCTTCCTGGTCGCGGCGGTTCTGGAGGACCGGCGGTTCGTCGGGATCGAGCGAAACGAAGAGGTGCACCTGTTCAAAGACAAACGGATTGACTACATGCAGGTGGCCAAGGAGCGCCTGCAGGAAGCGGGTGCAGAGGTGACCATGCGCCGGCGCGTGTGATATCCGTTTGCTGCCGAGAATAAAATGCCCACCACGTACAACGAACGAAGCTGGGCGATCGACGTGATTTCCGAGGCCAACCGTATCCTGTCGAATCGGCGGGGGAGAATTGCGTCGGTCGGCGGCGAAGCAACCATCCGATCTGAAGCTGGCAGCATGTTCCCGGATGTCCTGCTGTTCGAGGGAGAAAGCCGAGCATCCGTGTTGCAGGGCTGGGAACTCAAGATGCCCGATACCCCGACCAGCGAGCAGGATTTCATCCATAATGCCGAGCGCAAGGCGCGGGCGCTCGAACTCGACAGTTTTCTCTTGTGGAATGTTACGCAGGCGGTTCTGTATACGCGGACCGAGGAAGATGTCTTCGTGATTTCGGAGACGTGGGGACCAGTTCGACAAATCAGGGCCCGGGCTCAGGTGGTCGAAAACCGGGCGGCTTGGGTGGAGTTGCTTCATGCGATTCTGGGCGATCTGGAGGAATTCTTCAGGGGCGGGCGGATCAGAGGACGAAATGTCGTGGCAACGTTCGGGGATATCTCAATTGTGGATCGGCTTCTGGAGAATCATGGGGGCGTGTCCCGCAGGATTCGTGAAGCAGCCGCGTCGGATGCCGCCCTGCGGGCCGAACTGGATCTTTGGTGGTCGACCGTCAGGGCAGAGCATCCCGGCCAAAAGAGATACGCCGTCCTCGCGCGGCTCACGATTTTCAACTGGATCACCCGATTCATGTTCGCCCACGCGATTCTCGGTCGGTGTTGTGGAGCGCAATCGGTGGAGCAAATCAATGCCGACGTGTCGGTAGAAGAAGCCTCGCATATCTTCCAGAGCGTGTGTGAACGTTGCGACTTCTGGTCGGTATTGCATGGATTCATAACGGAACACTGCGTCACAGCGTCGTTCTGGCGGCAGCTTACCGACCTGAATGCGTTTCTCTCCCAGGTGCGGTTCGCCGCACTGGACCAGACGCTCATAGGCCGGTTCCTGGAATCAGGTATCGCGACGTACAGACGAAAGCTGGCGGGGCAATACGTTACTCCTCCAACCCTCGCGGAAATCTTGGTTCGACTCGTTTTGCTCGACTGTTCAGAGCCTCTTCTAGATCCATTCTGCGGGACCGGCACCATACCACGCAGCGCCTATCGGCTGAAAACCGAAGCAGGCATGTCCGAAGAACACGCGCACAATTCGGTATGGGCGTGCGACAAGTTCGCGTTCCCGCTGCAAGTAGCGGCGATCGCGATGTCGCCACCCGAACGCATGGGCTACGTCCTCCATGTCTTCCAAGACGATGCCACTGCTCTTAGGCCAGGAACCTCGGTTGTATTCACCGACCCGGATGACGGCTCGACAATTACCGAGCCCCTGCCACGCTTCAAGTTCGTCGCCTCGAACCTTCCATTCATTCAACAAGAGGATGTCGAGAACGCAAACCCGGGGGTGCGGGACCGCGTGAACGATTTCATTCTAGAGACGTCGGGCGGTCCGGGCTTGGCCCCCAGGAGCGATTTCTTCGCATACCTTCCTTTCTCGATCTGGCAGATCCTGGCTGACGACGGACGCTTGGGGATTATCTGTTCCAATTCTTGGCTCGCCACAGACTGGGGCACCCGCTTCCGAGAATTGTTGGCGCGGTTCTTTCGGATCAGACACGTTGTGGTTTCCGGGAAAGGGCGGTGGTTTGCCAATTCGGACGTCGTCACCACACTGCTCATTCTGGATAAACGGCCTTCGCCACGAGATCCCGAAGGCATCGAAATAACAGTGTTCAGCCGGCTGAACAAGCGCCTTGAAGACTTCGCGGCGCCCGAGGACACGCGGCATTTGGCGTCTCTCTGCCTGGCGGGCGAATGCGACGAAGAGTTCGTCACCACACGATCATACACAACGGACCAGATCGCCGAAGTTGAAGCTCTGGGCATGCAATGGTCGGCACTGTTCTCACAAGTTCGATGGCTGAAACAGCTCCGGCACCACCTTGTGCCAGTGCGTACTCTGTTCGAAGTAAAGCGCGGGGAACGGCGCGGATGGGATGATTTGTTCTACCCGGAAGATGCCTCGGAGATTGAATCCGAGTACCTTCAGCCTGTCCTGAAGACGCCGAAGTCGGTAACGGGGTTGATCGCACAGCCGGACGCGAAAGCGTTTTGTTGTAACAGGACGGTCCGCGCCTTGGAGGAGCTGGGGCATGTCGGCGCCCTAGCCTGGATCTCGCGCTTCGCTCACGAAACAAACAGGACCGGCGAGCCGCTCCCCGAAACCTTGGCTCGCCCGGGCCTGCAATGGTACGAAATGAGCCCCGCCACCATGGCGGACCTGATCGTCTCCATCAACCCCGACCGGCGGCTGTTCGTTGCCCGAATGCGGGAGCGAGCTTTCGTCAATCAGCGGCTCATTCGCCTGACAGCCGAGCCGACCGAGGTCGATACCGCTCTGTGCCATGCTCTTCTCAACAGCATCCTGGGTGTTTTCTACATGGAGGCGCTGGGGTTCGGGCGCGGGCTCGGAGTGTTGGACTTGAGCGCTTCCAAGATACGCCGGAACATGCACGTGCTGAACCCCGATGCAATACAAAGCGGCCAGCGCGAAGCGATCGTTGAGGCATTTCACCCCTTGCTGGGCCGGGATGTTGCACCGGTTCTAGATGAACTGTCCCGTAGCGATCGCGAGAGCTTTGACCGCGCCGTCTTGGCAGCGTATGACGCCGAGCACCTGTATGGGCGCATCCGTTCCGCGTTCGAAGAACTGTATGCCATCCGCAAGGCGGTCAAGTCCTGACCGGCTCCTGTCGCGACTTGGTCTCCCCGCCGTTGCGTTCGTTCCTGCCCTCCCTATAATGGCGGCGCGTCAGTCACTGTGCCTGTGTACGGAAGAGACATGCAGTACCAGCAGTACGACAACGTCGGTCCGATGGTCTCGCGGCTGGGGTTCGGTGCGATGCGGCTGCCGACCCCGGCGGAGACTGCCGAGCAAACGAAGGACTGGGACGAAGTCGAGACCATCGAGCGGGGCAGGAACC
>JAWODX010000204.1:0-4578 GCA_046483085.1 Planctomycetota bacterium | reverse complement strand
GCCGGGAACGGGAGACAACCCTCTTCTCAGGGGGCGGCCCGCTTGGACCCGGCCGCCCCGGTGCCCGCGCTCCCCCAATCAGAATATCAACCGGACCGGGCGCGACGAGTTGTCCACTTCCCCCAACAGAGCCGCCGCCGGCCTGTCCCCTCGCTACGGGGCCTGAGGAAATCTTACGTCCGATGTCCCACCTGGGACATTGATTGTTCGAATTTGCGCCCGGCGGAAGGCATGCATCGGGTGGGCGAGCGGGTGGCCCGGGAAAAAGAGCAAACGTTTTCGGCTGAGTCTCGTTTGGCTGTCCGAGGAGCCCATGTTTGCAAACATTTGCAGCGAAGCATAGAATCGGCGCGTCTTTGTTGGGCCATGGCACAGAGCGCGATGAGAATCACCTGCCGAGAATGCGGCCACGCGTTTGACGATCTGCCGAACGGCGGGCACGTCGAGGGCGAGACACCCGAGGTCTGCCCGAACTGCGGCGCGACGGTGGACGTGGCCGGGCAGATCGCCGAGATGACCGCCCGCACGACCGACGGGGCCGAGGGGCGGCCGGCCGACGGCGGGCCGCGCGGCTCGGACCTCACCGACCGATCGATCGGCGACTACGAGATCCTGGAGGAGATCTCGCGCGGTGCCATGGGCGTCGTCTACAAGGCGAGGCACCGCCGGCTGGGCCGGGTGGTGGCCCTGAAGGTGATGATCGCCGGGGAGCACGCGTCGCCGGAGCAGGTCACCCGATTCGAGAAGGAAGCCCGGGCCGCCGCCCGACTCCGCCACCCGAACCTCGTCCCCATCTACGAGGTCGGGATCGAGAAGGGCAAGCGCTTCTTCACCATGGACTTCATCGAGGGGACGCCGCTCGACGTCCTCATCTCCCGCGAGGAGCTGACCCCGCGCCGCGCCATCGAGATCGCGGCCGAGCTGGCCGACGCCCTCCACTATGCCCACGAGCAGGGGGTGATCCACCGCGACATCAAGCCGAGCAACATCATGGTCGACGGGCACGGCCGCCCGCAGATCATGGACTTCGGACTCGCCAAGCAGCTCGACACCGACACGAAGTTCACCCGGACGGGCACCACCATCGGCACCCCGTCGTACATGGCGCCCGAGCAGGCCCGGGGCGAGAACGAGCAGATCGACCAGCGGTCCGACGTCTACTCGCTCGGCGCGGTCATGTACGAGATGCTGACCGGGCGGCCGCCGTTCACCGGCGAGACCATGATGAACATCGTGATGAAGGTCATCCACGACGAACCCGCCTCGCTCCGCCGGCTCAACCCCCGGCTCCATCGCGACATCCAGACCATCGTGCTCAAGGCGATGGAGAAGGAGCCGGGCCGCCGCTACCAGACGATGGGCGCGCTCGGCGCCGACATCCGCCGGTACATGACCGGCGAGATGATCACCGCCCGGCCCGCCGGCCCGCTCCGCCGGACCGGCAAGTTCCTGCGAAAACACCGCACCACCATCGTCGTCGGCCTGACCATCGCGCTCATCGCCTCGGCCATCTCGGGGCTCGTCATCCGCACCGTCATCCGCGAGCAGGAGGAGCGGGAAGAGGCCTTCAAGAAGAAACAGGAAAACGCCGCCCAGGCGCGCCTCGAACGCCTTCTCAGCACGAGCGAACAGGAGCCGGAGTGGGTCCCCAAGTTCGAAGAGGATTTCGAGGGCGACGAGCTGTCCGACTCGTGGAAGCCGTCGACAAAGGAATGGGCGCTCAAGGACGGCCGGCTCACGATCACCAGCGAGACCCAGAAGCCGAGCCACATCCTCTGCGACCGCTCGTTCCAGGGTAAGATCATCATCGAGTACGTCGCCCGGACGCCGTCCGAGGGCGCCCGTATCAACTTCTTCCTCGGCCGCAACCCGCGGCTCGGCTACGCCATCCGGTACGGCGAGTGGGACGGGAACAACATCTCGCTGCTCCGGCGCGGCAAGCTGCTGGCGCAGGTCGAATGCCCGCCCATCCAGCCCGGCGTCCCCTACACCTTCCGCGTCGAGCGGCGCGGCTCCGTCCTCCTCTTCCGGGCCTCGGCCAACGGCGAGAGCCACGAGCTCCGCTACGAGGACCCCGCGCTCCTCCGCGACCTGGGCCAGATCCGGTTCGGCTTCGACACGTGGGCGTCGACCGTCCAGTTCGACCGGGTGACGGTCAGCCGCGAGGAGTTCCCCGGCGAACGGCTGAACAAGCTGCAGGCGATCGAGTACTACATGCTGAGCAAGGGCCTGCTCGCGAAGGCGCTGGCCGAGTACCAGGACGTGATCGAGAAGCACGAGGGCCGGCTGATCGCCGTGCTCGCCCAGCACCACTGCGGGCTGATCCTGGAGGCGCTGGAACAGGACGAGGAGGAGGAGCTGAAGGCGGCGCTGGACCACTACGAGCGGTTCGAGGCGGGCAGCGGCCTGCTCGAGGCGAAGCACGCCCCGCTCGCCGAGCACAACCTCGAGCGGAAGTTCTTCGTGCTGGTCAGCCTGGGCCGGTATCAACAGGCGGCGGACGAGCTGGCGGAGGCGTGTGCCGCCGGCCGCGAACTCGACCCCGGCTCCGCCTGGAAGTTCCCCGCCATCCTCGCCCGCTGCGCGGGCGACCTCGCGTTCGGCCCGGCCGTCCGGATCATGGAGGAGGCGCGGTTCGCCGGCGACGGGCCGCGCCTGCGCGACCACTGGCGCCTGGCCGGGCGCAAGATGCGCGGGGCGTTCACCGCCGCGCTGAACGAGATCTGCCGTGGGCTGGCGGCCCAGAAGCGGTACGACGAGATGAAGCGCGCGTTCCTGGCCATGCCCGACATCGGCGCCGCCCGGTCGTTCGAGATCGCCGTGGCCGACGCGCTGAAGGGCAAGAACGACCTGGCGGCGCTCGACCTGCTGGCGTTCTCGCGGGATCACGGCATGACCAGCCGCCGGCTCGAGCAGTCGGCGCTCCAGCTCGCCGGGCGCTTCATCGCCGCCGGGCAGTACAAGCGGGTGAGCAATGTCCGCCAGGCGTATCCGACCCGGGGGCTGGTCCGATACTTCAACGACGCGGTGGTCCAACTGGTCCGCGCCGAGGACCGGGAGGGAGCGGTCGAGCTGTTCGACGAGGCTTGCCGCCGCTTCCACGCCGACAGCCGGCGGCTCCAGGAAGCGGCCCGGGCGCTCATGGAGGCGTGCCTGGCGACCAAGGAGTACGTGCAGCTCCGCCGCGTATACGGCATGTACCCGGACAAGCGGTTCGCCAATTACCTGGTCGCCGCCACCCGGGCGCAGATCGAGGCGGGCGCCCTGGACGGAGCGTATGCGATGTTGGAATACACGCGGGCCAATGCGCCGGAGCGGGCCGACGAACTGGGCCGGCTGGCCGGGGCGCTGGCGACCCGGTTCGTGCAGGCGGGCCGGCCCGCCCAGTTGATCGAGCTCTCCGACCGCTACTCGGACAAGCACCTGGCCGGCCCGTTCACCGAGGCGATCAGCAACGTGTCGAGGATCGGCGACGCCCCGCTCCTCGTCTCGTTGATGAGTCGCGGCCTCGGCCGGTTCCCCGACCACAGCGGCGTCGTGGCGAGCGCGCGCGAGGCCGCCCGCATGCTCATCGAAGAGGGCGAAATCAACGCCGTCGTCCGCGCGTACGAGAACGCGGCGCGGGCGCAGGGCGAGGACAAGGCGACGGCGGCGACGCTGCTCTCCCGATCGGCGCGCGTGCTGCGGGCGGGCCGGGCGTATTCGGAGGCGGCGGCGGCCTACCGGGCGGCCGCGGGCGCCGCGCCGGCCGAACTCGACGAGGTGCCGGGCTGGCTGCTCCGCGCCGGGGCCATCTACGCCGCGCTCGACGAGTCGGCGGCGGCGGGCCAGGCGTGGAGGCAACTGGGCGAGCGGGCGGAGAAGGGGAGCAAGCACGCGGCCGTCGCCCGCCTGATGAGCGGGCTCGCCACGATCGAGGAGTTCGCGGAATGGCGGTCCGAGCACGCCGGTGAACTGCCCGAAACGGAGGCCGTGTTCTTCCTCGGACTCCGTGCCGCCGCGCTCCGTCGGCCGGAACTGGCCCGGAAACACCTGACCGCGGCGGCCACCGCCAACAAGAGCACCTGGTATCACGGGCTCGCCCAGGTGGCGCTGGCCGGCCTCCGCGAGATCGAGCCTCGCCCCGAGCTGCCGCCGATTCCGTAGCCACCCGACCGCTCCGCGTCCAGCGGCCGTCAAGGGCCCGGCCTTTCGAACGGGAATCACGGACGCTCACGCGGTGCGGGAGGCGCCGGCGCGGATCTGCTGGGCGAGGGAGTCGAGGGTGGATCGAAACTCGGGGTCGCCGGCACGCTCGGTCTCGATCTTGTCGCAGGCGTGGGCGACGGTGGAGTGGTCCCGCCCGCCGAACGCCCGGCCGACCTCCTGGAGCGAGAGATTGGTGAGCTGCCGCGCCAGGTACATGCAGATCTGGCGGGGAAACGCGACGGAGCGGGCGCGGGAGGACGACTGCAGCTCCTCGGACGTCACGCCGAACGCGCCGCCGACGACCTCTTCGATCGCTTCGGGGGTGATCACGCCGCGGGGGATCCTGGGGCGGGCGGCGCGGAGGACCTCGCGCGCCGTGGCCAGGGTGAC
>JAWODX010000090.1:0-8501 GCA_046483085.1 Planctomycetota bacterium | reverse complement strand
CGCTCTTCCGCCGACATCTTCCCGCGTGGAATATCGCGCTTCGCGCCTGCCATGTCTATATGATGGCAGAATCAAAGCAAAAGTCAAGCACAAATCCGAATGCGAATTTGCTCCTGTCCGATCAACCGAATCCAAACTCCCCCAGCAATGCGCGTTATCGCCTCTCAAAAAACAGCTTTGCGGAATCGCTGCCCGGACCCGAAACACCCCCTTTCGGGCGGCCGCCGCCGTGTGATAAGATGATTCGGTCCGGCGCCACGCCGGGCCGGAAAGACCGCTGCCACAGGGAGCCGATCGTGCGTCTTCGGAGCGGGATCCCCCGCCTGGACGAGGTCCGCCGCCACGTCCGGACCGACCTGTACGGGCGCATGCTCGCCTGCGACGAGGTGTTCGTTCGGGACCACCGCCGGCTGCTCCGCCGGTACCGGCTCCGCTGGCTGGCCCAGCCGATGCGACACTGGTCCCGCCGCTGGGAATACCCGTACGTGGCCCAGCGGGTGACCGAGTTCGCCGCCGGGCGACCGGCGCCCGTCCGGCTGCTCGACGCCGGCTCCGGCGTCACGTTCCTCCCCCATTTCCTCCGCCGGCAGGCGCCCGGGCTGGAGATCACCTGCTGCGACAGCAACCGGGGCTACGGCCGGATCTTCGACCGGCTGGCCGACGCGGCGGCGGACGGGCGCGTCCGCTTTGCTCACGGCACACTCCAGGAGCTCCCCGTCGAGGAGCGCAGCCAGGACGCCGTCTGCTGCGTCTCGGTCCTCGAGCACACCGCCGACTACGAGCGGATTCTCGACGAGTTCGACCGCGTGCTGCGGCCCGGCGGCCTGCTCGTCCTCACGTTCGACGTCTCGCTCGATGGGCGCTCGGACATCCCGCCCGAAGACGCCCGCCGCCTGCTCGCCTCGGTCGCCGAGCGCTTCCGGCCCGAGCCGGGGTCCGATCCCGCCGCCGAACTCCACCGCCTGGACGACCCCGACACGATCCTGAGCACCGACGCCGTGCGCGAGAGCGAGCCCGAGCTGCTGCCCTGGCGGTGGCCGCTCCTCAAGGCGGCGTACGACCTGTTGCGCGGGCGGGGATGGACGGGCGGGTTCTACTCGCTCACGGTCTGCTGCCTCGCCGCCTACCGCCGGGGCCCGGCCGCCGGGGCGGAGTCGACAGACCATGAGTGATGCCGAGCGCGCGCCCCGAGTCCTGTACCTGAGCTACAACTTCCCGCCCAAGGTCGGCGGCCTCGAGCTCGTGGTGCGACGGACCTGGCAGGCGTTCTCGGAGACCGGCGAGGTGACGGCCCTGGCCCAGCACGCGGAAGGCGCGGCGCCCGACGACGAAGCGGGCGTCCGGCGCGCGCCCCGGCCCGGGATGCTTCGCTACCTGTGGTTCGCCCTTCGCCGGGGCCGGCGGCTGGTGAGCGACCGCGCGGTCGACGTCGTCGTGTCCGGGAGCGGCCTGACCGCGCTCCCCGCCGTCCGTCTCGCCCGCCGCGCCGGCGCCCGGTCGATGCTCCTCGTCCACGGGCTCGACGTCGTTCATCCGTCGTTCCTCTACCAACGCCTCCTCCGCTACGCCCTGCCCCGGGCCTCGCTCGTCGTCGCCAACAGCGAGGCGGTGCGCCGGGAGGTGCTCGCCAGGGGCGGCCGGCCGGACGCCGTGCGGGTCATCCATCCCGGCTGCGACGCCGAGCGATTCGCCGGCGACGCCGACGTCGAGGGGTTCCGCGAGCGCTGGGGCATCCGCCCCGGGCCGGTCATCCTGACCGCCGGCCGGCTCGTGCCCCGCAAGGGGGTCGACCGATTCGTCGGCGAGTGCCTGCCGCGCGTGCTGGCCCACGTGCCCGACGCCACGTTCGTCGTTGCCGGCGGCGATCCGCGCGGCGCCCTTGTGCACGGCGGACACGCGGAGGCGGTCCGCCGCGCCGCCGACGAGGCCGGTCTGAGCGACCACGTCGTCATTACCGGCCGACTTCCCGACGGGGAGCTCGCCGCCGCGTTCCGGCTGGCCAGCGTGTTCGTCCTGCCCGCGGTGCCGGTCCGCGGCGACATGGAGGGGTTCGGGATCGTGCTGCTGGAGGCGGCGGCGGCCGGCGTCCCGGCCGTCGCGGCGGCGGTCGGCGGCATCACCGACGCCGTCGAGCACGGAGTCAGCGGGATCCTGGTCCCGCCGGGCGACGACACCGGCCTGGCGGAGGCGGTCAGACGGTTCCTGGAGGACGAGGACGCGCGTCGGCAGTTCGGCGAGGCCGGGCGGTGCCGCGTGCTCCGCGACTTCACCTGGGACGCCGCCGGCCGACGCTACGTGGACGCCCTGCTCGCCCTGTGCGGAAGAGACCGGACGGAGCCCTGACCATGCGTGGAGTTCGAGCCCGGGACCTGCTGGGATACGTGGTGGCGGCGGCGATCATCGCCGCCGCCGCCGTCTGGGTCGCCGGACACTGGGATCGAGTGGCCGCGGCGTTCTCGCTGCGCCCCGGGTACCTGGCCGTGCTGATCCCGACGGCCGTCGCGAACGCGCTGCTCGTCGGCCTCTTGAACCAGGTGGTGGCGACGCACCTCGGCGTGCGGCTGGGGTTCTGGCGGTGGGCGTCGCTGGGGTTCGCGAGCACGCTGGTCAACTACGTGCTGCCGGCGCGCGGCGGGATGGCGGTCCGGGCGGCGTATTACAAGCGGGTGGGCGGCCTGCCGCTCGCCAGGTTCGCCAGCTCGATGGCGGTCATCTACGTGATCACGGTCCTGGTCAATGCGTTTGCGGCGATGGCCGGTCTGTTGTGGGCGTGGCTGGCGGCCGGGGTGATGTTGTGGCCGTTGTTTTTCGTGGCGGCCGGCCTCGCCCTGGTCTGCGTGCTGGCCCTCGCCTTCAGCCCGCGGCCCTCGGAGCGGCCGGCGGGGTCGGGGCTGCGGGCGACGCTGGCCGAGGTGCACCGGGGATGGGAGACCCTGCGGACGAGCCGGCCCCTGCTGGGGAAGGTGGCGGCCGTCGTCGCCGCCGGCACGTCGATGAACGTCTTGCGGCTGTACGTGGTCTATCTGGCCATCGGCCATCCGGTGAGCGCCGCCGGCTGCCTGCTGGTCGGCGCCCTCGCCGGGCTGGGCACGTTCCTCAGCTTCACGCCGGGGGCGCTGGGCATCCGCGACGGGGCGATCGTCTTCGGGAGCATGGCGGTCGGGGTCAGCGCCGAGGCCGGGCTCCTGGCGAGCGTGCTCGACCGGGCCGTGCTGCTCGTCGTCGTGCTGTCGATCGGCCCGTTCGCGGCGCTGCGGATCTCGAGAGAGACGGCCCGGGGGAAGGCGGAATGAGCGACGTGAGGTGGGCTCCGCCGCCGCGGTACCTGATGCGCGCGGCTCTGGTCGAGCCGCTCGTGGCCGACCTGCGCCCGAGCCGGGTGCTCGAGGTCGGGTCGGCCACGGGTGACATGGTGCAGCGGATCCTCGCGCCGGGCATGCACGTGACCGCGTGCGAGATCTCGGAGACGGCGCACGGGATCCTGCTGCGCCGGTTCCGCGACCACCCGCAGGTGACGGTCACCCTCGGCGACTTCGCGCGGCTCGACGGCCCGTTCGACCTGATCATGTCGTTCGCGGTGCTCGAGCACATCCCCGACGACCGGGCGGCCATGGCGCGGTGGTTCGAGCAGCTCGAGCCCGGCGGCCACCTGCTCCTGTCGGTGCCGGCCCGCCGGAAGCTGTGGAGCCGCGCCGACGAGGTCGCCGGGCACCTGCGCCGGTACGAGAAGGCCGGCCTGGCCGCGATGACGCGGAGCTGCGGCTTCCGGATCGTCCACCTGTGGAGCTACGGCTTCCCCCTGGCCCGGCTGACCGCGCCGTTCAACCGGTTCCTGACGTTCCGCGCGATGCGGGGCAAGGCGAGCACGGCCGAGGGGCTGACCAAGGAGAGCGGCATCGACCGAACGGCGGCCCACCGGCTGCGGTTGCTGCTGAACGAATGGACGCTCTCCCCGTTCGCGCAGCTCCAGAAGCTCTTCCTGCGCCGCGACTGGGGCAACGGGTACCTGCTCCTGGCCCGCCGCCCGGCGGCGACGAACGACGGCCGTTCCTGACCGCCTTCCCCGGCGGGTCGGCCTCCCTCCCCGCGGATGGACCGAGTCCGAAAAAAACGAGATATTTCATTTGGGAATTTCAAATACGCAGTTAAGATAGGACACAGACAGGAACCCGGAGGAGGACGTCCGTGAGAAGGCCGAGAAGCGACGGAGTGGAGACGCGGCAGCGGCTGCTCGAGGCGGCGGTCGAGGTATTCGCCGAGAAAGGCTTCTGGGAGGCGACGACGGCGGAGATCTGCCGCAAGGCCGACGCGAACTCGGCCGCGGTCAACTACCACTTCAGCAGCAAGGAAGACCTCTACGTCGAAGGCTGGAAACACGCCTTTCAGCAGTCGCTCGACGCGTACCCGCCGGGGGGCGGTGTGCCGGACGACGCCCCGGCCAAGGAGCGCCTGCGCGGCCGGATTCTCTCGATCCTCCGCCGGATCATCGACCCGAAGAGCCACGCGTTCGACATGATGCACAAGGAGATGGCCAATCCGACCGGGCTGCTGATCGGCGTCGTGCGCGAGTCGATCGAGCCGATGCGCCAGGAGTTCGCGGCGATCGTCCGCGAGCTGCTGGGCAAGGGCGCGACCGACGAGCAGGTCCGGCTCTGCCAGATGAGCATCAAGGCCCAGTGCTTCGGGCCGATGCTCCACGAGCGGCGACGCCAGAAGGCGCCGAAGGAGCCGCCGTTGCCCGGCCCGCCCGGCCTGGAGATCGACGCCGACACCCTGGCCGATCACGTCACGCGGTTCAGCCTCGCCGGGATTCGCTCCATCCGCAGGCGGAGCACGAGATCACGCGCCAAGAGGAAACGATCCAAATGATCATCCGCCGCCGCCGTCGAACCCCGATCTCGCACCGAACGCCGCACCCGGCGCGCCTCATCGGGGCGGCCGTCATCGGCGTCCTCGCGGTGCTTTGCGGCTGCGCGGTCCGCCCGCCCACGCCGGTGAGCACGCCGGTCGACCTGCCCGATACGTTCTCCGCCGGCGGCACCGCGGAGGTGCCGGCGACGTGGTGGACGGCTCTGGGCGACCGACGGCTCGACGCCCTCGTCGAGCGGGCCTTCCGCGACAACTTCAGCCTGCGGACCGCGTGGGACCGGCTGGACCAGGCGCGGGCCGTCGCCCGGAAACGCGGCGCCGACCTGAAGCCGACCGTGGACGGCAGCGCCGAAGCCTCGCGGACCGTCACGAAGAACGAGGGGATGGACCGGGCGTACGCGACGGAGTTCAGCCTGGGGCTGGCCGCCGGCTACGAGGTCGACCTCTGGGGCCGGCTCCGGGCCGAGAGGGACGCGGCGGCGCTCGACGCCATCGCGTCCCGCGAAGACCTGAGCGCCGCCGCCATGACCCTCTCCGCCGAGGTCGCCCACACGTGGTACCAGCTCGTCGAGCAGCGCCGGCAGATCGAGTTGCTCGATGCGCAGATCGCGACGAACGAGAAGTACCTGGAGGTCATCACGCTGCGGTTCCGACGCGGCAAGGTATCGGCGGCCGACGTGCTCCAGCAGCGCCAGCTCGTCGAGGCCAGGAAGGGAGACCGTGTCCTGGCCGTTTCCGCCGCCGAAGTGCTCGAACACCGGTTGGCCGTGCTGCTCGGGCGTGCCCCGGGGACGCTCGACCTGGCCGTTTCGGATTCGCTGCCCGTTATCCCCGCCCTGCCCGAGACCGGGGTGCCGGCGGAGTGGGTGCGGGCGCGGCCCGACGTCCGCGCCGCCGAGTTGCGGGTCCGCGCGGCGGACCGGTCGGTCGGCGCCGCCATCGCCGACCGGTTCCCGAAGCTGAGCGTGACCGCTCGCGCCGAGACGGCCGCCGGGGAGATCGGCGACCTCTTCGACAACTGGCTCGCCCGGCTCGCCGGCAACCTGACCGCCCCGCTCGTCGACGGCGGCCGACGCCAGGCCGAGGTCGACCGAACCCGAGCCGTTCTCTCCCAGCGGCTGAACTCCTACGGGGATACCGTACTCCACGCGCTGAAGGAGGTCGAAGACGCTCTCGTCCAGGAGGCGCGGCAGGCGGAATACGTGGCCAGCGTCCGCAGGCAGCTCGACCTGTCCAGACGGGCGACCGAGCGGACGCTCGACAGCTACATAAAGGGCCCGCTCGATTTCACCCGTTACCTGACGACCTTGCTGGAGCACCAGCGCCTGCAGCGAACGGTGCTCCAGGCCCGGCGCCGGCGAGTGCAATATCGCATCGACCTCTACCGCGCCCTGGCGCAGAGCTGGGCGCCGGAGCGGTCCGAACAACCGAACAACGCAACCCGTCCTGAGAGGTAATTGACATGTCGGACAGCCCAGACAACATCCCCGTGGATCGACCGGGGCCTCCCCCGCTTGCCCGGAGGTCGGACGGCTGGATCGGGACGTTGATCCGCACCGTGCTCGCCCTGGCCATCCTGGGCGGGGCGGGGGCGATCGCGGTCGGATGGCTGACGAACCGGCCGCGGGCGCGCCGCCGGCGCCCCGAGGCGCAGACCACGCTCGTCGAGGTCACGGCCGTCGAGCGCCAGACCGAGACCGTGGTGATCCGAGCGATGGGTACGGTGGTTCCCGCCAGGGAGGTCCGGCTGGCGGCCCGCGTGGGCGGCGAGATCGTCGAGGTCGCCCCGGGCTTCGTTCCCGGCGGGCGGTTCGAGGGCGGGGCGACAATCGTCCGGGTCGACCCCAAGGACTACGAGCTGGCCGTGCAGCAGCAGCAGGCGGAGCTCGAGAAGCGCAAGGCGGACGTCCAGCAGCGGGCCGCCGAGCTGACCCAGCGCGAGAGTGCCGTGACCAAGGCCGACAGCGACCTGGCGATCGAGATGGGGCAGCAGTCGGTAGCCCGGCGCGAGTACGAGCTGCTGGGCGAGGAGGTCGACGGGCCGGACAAGGCCCTGATGCTGCGGCGGCCGCAGCTCCAGATTGCGAAGGCGAACTGCGCGGGGGCCCGCGCCGCGCTCGCCTCGGCCCGGGGGGCGAAGCAGGCGGCCGAGGCCTCGCTCGCCGCCGCCCAGACCGACCTCGAACAGGCGAAACTCGACCTGGACCGGACGGCTGTCCGCGTCCCGTTCAACGCGGTGGTCCGCGAACGTCACGTGGAGCTCGGGGCGCAGGTCTCGCCGGGGTCCGCACTCGCGTCGCTCGTCGGGACCGAGACCTACTGGATCCAGGTTCTGGTGCCGCTCGACCAGCTCCACTGGATCCGCGTCCCCGACGTGAACAGCCCGGAGGGCTCGACGGTGCGGATCGCCCAGACGGCCGCCTGGGGCCGGGGCGTCCGCCGGACCGGGCGGGTCGAGCGCCTGATGGCCGACCTGGAGCCGGAGGGGCGGATGGCGCGGCTGCTGGTCGCGGTCGAGGACCCGCTGGACCTGAAGGCCGAGCCGGGGGCCCGCCACCCGCTTGTCCTCGGCTCGTACGTCCGCGTCGGGATCGAGGGCCGCACGCTCCAGGACATGGTCTGCGTGCCCCGGACCGCCCTGCACGACGGGCAGCACGTCTGGGTCATGGGGCCGGGCGACGAGCTCGAAGTGCGGGAGGTGACGGTGGTCTGGGCGGGGAATGACCACGTCTGCGTGCGCGAGGGGCTGAACCCGGGCGACCGCCTGATCACGAGCGACCTGGCCGCCCCGGTGGAGGGCATGGCGCTGCGGGCCGCTGGGGAGGCCGACGGAGAGCCGACGGAGCCGATCGCGGCCGTGCCGGAGGACGCAGAGAAGGGACCACCATGAGCGAGACAACGCCACGAGAAGAGCAAGAAGAGAAACGCGGGCCCGTCGCCTGGATGGCGGGCCATTCCGTCGCCGCCAACCTCATCATGCTGTTCTGCCTCATCGGCGGGTTGATCGCCCTGACGAATATGAAGCAGGAAGTCTTCCCGGACATCGAAATCGACGCGGTCCAGATCTCCGTCCCCTATCCCGGCGCCAGCCCGGAGGAGGTCGAGCGCGGTGTCATCCTCAGCATCGAAGAGGCGGTGCAAGGCCTCGACGGCGTCGACGAGGAGACGTCGACCGCCCGTGAGGGCGGGGGGACGGTGATCGTCGAGGCGCTGCTCGGGGCCGACCTTCAGAAGCTGCACGACGACGTCCAGGCCGAAATCGATCGCATCCGCACCTTCCCCGACGACGCCGAGGAGCCGGAGGTCCGCATCATCTCGCACTCGCGCGGCGTGCTCGACCTGGTGCTGCACGGGAACGTGGCGGAGACGACGCTCCACGAGCTCGCCGAGCGGGCTCGCGACCAGCTTCTGCAGAACAAGAACATCACACAGGTCGAGGTGTGATGTTCTTGCACAGGGAGGATTTCTTGAACCCCTTGTGGGAGTAAGGGATGAGGCAGAAGTTGCGGTAGCAGACCGAGTCGATGAGGTGAAAGGCCAGGGCTTCGTAGGAGTACCCTTCGAGCTGCTGGACGATGGTGGCTCGCAGGACCTGCTCGGCTGTCATTCCCTCGGCGCCGGTACGCTTCAGG
>JAWODX010000079.1:0-4661 GCA_046483085.1 Planctomycetota bacterium | reverse complement strand
GCGGCCGGACGACGGCGCTCGCCGTGCACGCGGTCGCCAGGCCCTGCCACATCGCCAGCCTGCCGGTCGCCGTCGTGCTCCAGTGCCACGCCCACCGCCACCAGAGGATCGAACTGTGAGCGAGACCGAGCCGGTTCGGCTGACCACGCCGCTCTCGCAGGAGGACGTCGCCGCGCTCGACGCGGGCGACCGCGTGCTGCTGTCCGGGGTCGTCTACGCGGCGCGGGACACGGCGCACAGGCGGCTGGTCGAGATGCTGGCGGCGGGCGACGAGCCGCCGATCCCGCTGGCCGGGCAGGCGATCTATTACATGGGCCCGTCCCCGGCGCGGCCCGGCCGGGTCATCGGCTCGGCCGGCCCGACGACCAGCGGGCGGATGGACCCGTACACGCCGGCCCTGCTCACCGCCGGGGTGCGGGCCACGATCGGCAAGGGCCGCCGGTCGGACGACGTCCGCCGGGCGATGGCCGAGCACGGCGCCGTCTACCTCGGCCTGGTCGGCGGCGTCGCCGCGCTGATCGCCCGGTGCGTCGTCGCCTGCGACGTGGTCGCCCTCGAGGAGCTGGGCCCCGAGGCGATCCGCCGGCTCGAGTTCAAGGACCTCCCGGCGTTCGTGGTGAACGACACCCGGGGCCGCGACCTGTATGAGGAAGCCACCGCCGGCCAGACCGCCTGAAAGGACCGCCGACCCGATGTGGAGCGAGGTCGAAACGTTCATCGACGAGCACGGCTCCTTCCTCCTCACCACGCACATCTTCCCCGACGGCGACGCCGTCGGCTCCGAGCTGGCCCTGGGCCGGGCGCTCCGGAAGCTCGGCAAGCGCGTCCTGCTGGTCAACGAGCACCCGGTCCCGAAGATCTACGAGTTCCTCGACCCGCGCGGTTCGGTCAAGACGTACCGCGAGGAGCTGGACGCGCGGATCGCGCGGTGCACGGCGGCGTTCGTGCTCGACGTCGGGTCGCTGGAGCGCCTGGGCCGGGTCGGCCCGGTGATCGAGCGGGCCGGGCTGCCCGCCGCCTGCATCGATCATCACCAGACGAACGCCCGGTTCGCCGAGGTCAACGTTGTCGAGCCGGACGCCGCCTCGACCGGCGAGCTGATCTACGACCTGGTCGGGCGGCTGGGCGTGCCGATCACCCGGAGCATCGCCACCGCGCTGTTCACGGCCGAGGCGACCGACACCGGCTGGTTCCGATTCTCCAACACCACCCCCCGCGTCCTCCGCATCGCCGCCGAGCTCATCGAGCGCGGCGTCAGCCCGGAACGGACCTACGCCGCCATCCACGAGACCGTGCGCTGGGAGCGCATGGAGCTGATCAAGCGCGTGCTCGGCACCCTGGAGAGCGCCGCCGACGGCCGGATCGCCTACTTCTACCTCACGAGACGGATGCTCGAAGAGACCGGCGCGAGCGAGGAGGACGCCGAGGACCTGACCGAACTCCCCCGGGTCCTTCACACCGTCAAGCTGATCCTCTTCTTCCGCGAGACGCGCGGCAAGATCAAGGTGAGCCTCCGTTCGAAGGACGGCCCGTCGGTCGACGGGCTCGCCCGGAGATACGGCGGGGGCGGCCACCGCCGCGCCGCCGGCATCCTCATCGACGGCCCGCTCCGGAAGGTCATGAACACCATCCTCGACGAGGCGAAGGCCCTGCTCCGCCGGGCGGGCGAAGCCTGACCCCCGGCCGCCGGGGGTGCGCCAAGATATTGTGACTATCTCAACAGTCGGTGGGGCAGGCATTCTTGCCTGCCAAGAGGCGGACAGGAATGTCCGCCCCACCTTCTGAGATGATTTCATTATGATTGCGGCACACGTGACGATCCGCTCGTCCGGATCTGCCGATTGCGCCGCCGGCGCCGGAGCAGGGGGACATGTACCGGAAGCCGCTTCCGCGAGAGCGGAAGTGGGTCGGTACGTGTTCCCTGATGCCGCGTAACCAGAATCCGTTGATCCACCCGCCGCCGGGGCCGGTGGACTTCCACCACAATCCACCACACCGATGAACCCCCGCCATCCGCAGTGACCGGTCCCTCGAGCGCCCGGCGCCGGTCCCCGCCGATCTCCCATTCTCATCCGCGTCTCCGATCGTCGGTCAGATTCCGGCGGCGGGGGCCGGGCCGCACGTACGAGTCTCTTGCTCCTGCTCGTACTCTTGCTCCTGCTCCCGTCCCGAAAGCGGCGAACGCTCGGAGAACCGAAGTCGAGCAAGAGCACGAGTGAGGATACGAGCATAAGAGAAATCCGGGCCAGGTCAGTAATGCGGGTCCGGAGAGGCCGCCTGCGCAGTAGGCGGGCGACGACCCAAGAAAATTCCGGGAATCGGCCGGCGGCGCGGCACAACATGTTGTATGCAACGACGCCGGACGTGGAAGATGTTGATAGGGGCCAATTTACGGGAAAATATCCAGGTGGATTCGCTTGACACTCCGTGGTAGAGGGTGGTATATTGTGGTTGAAGTTGGTGGCCTGGGGCACCGGAGTGCCCCCGGACGGCTCGTCCGTCCGGGCAGACTGGCGGGTTCTTGGCCGCGCCGGAGCAGCCACAATGACGGACGCGAGAAGCTGCCAGCCTTTCTTTGACGCCTCTCGAAAGCCAACTTCGCCAGCACCATTCTAGTGTTGCTCGGGTAGTGGGTCGAACTTTATCTCGCCCGCGCGAGGATTGAAGGGGGAAGTCGTTGCCGCTTTTCTCCGGCGAATATGCGTCGACCATCGACGACAAGAACCGGATCATCGTCCCCGCCGACCTGCGAAAAGCCGCCGGGCGAGAGGGCGAGGCCGGCTACTACGTCACGCGCGGGTTCGAGAACTGCATCGTGATCCAGACCGCCGCCCGGTTCGAAGCGACGAACGTGGCCGCCGCCGACGAGCGGCTTCGCCACACGGCCGCCGGCCGCATGCTCGAGCGGGCGATCTTTTCCCGGGCGCGGTTCGCCCGGTGCGACAAGCAGGGCCGTCTCCGCATCCCGCCCACCCTCACCGAAAAACTCGACATCGGGCGCTCGGTGGTGATCGTCGGACTGAACGACCGCATCGAGGTCTGGGACGAGGCGGAATGGGCGAACGTGATCGAGCAGGCCGAGCGGCAGTTGGTGGACCGGGCGGAAGAGTATTACGGCGGGCCGGGAAAGGAATGAGGTGGCCGATGACCAGGCCCATCGCCCGGTCCTGCTCGATGAAGTGATGAATGTTCTCCGGCCCGCGGCCGGCCGACGGTACCTGGACGCCACGGTCGGCGCGGGCGGACACGCGGAAAAAACCCTTGTTCTTTCTCAACCTGATGGAACGCTGATCGCCCTGGACCGGGACCCCCAGGCGCTGGAGATCGCGGCTCGGCGGCTCGAGCGGTTCGGCGACCGCGTCCGGCTCTTCCACGGCAATTTCACCGAGGCGGCCGACGCACTCGCCCAGGCCGGCATCCGCCGCGTCCACGGAATTATCTACGATCTTGGTCTTTCTTCCATCCAGCTTCGTGCCCTCGACCGCGGCTTCTCCTTTCGCCGGCCCGACGCCCCGCTCGACATGCGGGCCGACCCGACGTACGGCCCGACCGCAGCGGAGCTGCTGGCGAACGTCTCGGAGCAGGAGCTCGCCGACGTCCTGTGGCGGCTGGCCGACGAGCGCAAGTCGCGACGCATCGCCCGCGCCATCTGCCGCGAGCGGCGGCGTCGGCCCATCCGGACCGCAGGCCGCCTGGCAGACATCGTCGCCGACGCTGTCGGCCGGCGGGGCGGCCGGATCCATCCGGCCACCCGGACGTTCATGGCCCTGCGCATGTGGGTCAACCGCGAGCTGCCCAACCTGGAAGAGGCGCTCACGTCGGTCAAGGAGCTGGTGGAGCCGGGGGGCCGCGTCGTGGTGATCAGTTTTCATTCGAAAGAAGACCGCATCGCAAAGACGGTGTTCCGCTCCCAGGCGAGGGAGGGCGCCTGGGAGATTCTCACGCGGCGGCCGGTGACGCCCGGCGAGGCGGAAGTCGCGGCGAACCCGGCCGCCCGGAGCGCCAAGCTCAGAGCGGTCGAGAGGAAGGGTTGTATGCATTAGCCACACACTCGAACAAGCGACGGATGGGAGCCACGTCGGTGTCGCCATCAGGGTCCGTTGAACGGAGAACCCGGTTCGTGTTCCCCCTGTTCCTCGCAGGGGTTGCCGTCCTGATCGGCCGGCTCTACACCATCCAGATCCTCCACCACGACCGCCTCCTCGAAGAAGCGAAAAAACAGAACCAGACGACGGTCACGCTCCCCGCCGCCCGGGGGAGCATCCTCGACCGGAACGGCCGGCCGCTCGCGCTCAGCCTCAAGCGGCCGAGCGTGTTCGCCGACCCGGGCGTGATCGCGGTGCCCCGCAACTGCCGCACCTGGCTGCCCCGCGTGCTTGGCATCCGGCGCGACGCGTTCCGCGACTTCCGCCTCTCCACCCCCGGGGTGACCGCCAAGCTGGTCGACCCGACGCGCCGGCGCATGGTCGAGGTGACCCGCCAGCTCGCCGCCGAGCTCGGCATCCCGGAGGGCGGGCGGAGCGAGGAGCACCGACACGATCGTTTATAAACGGCGGTGCGGTGGCGCGTGCCGGTGAGCGGCCCTCAGGCCGCGAGCCGTGCACGCGGGAGGCAGCGGTCCGGCGCGGCGTCGCCCGCGCCGGGCCGCCTGCCGAGGCTGG
>JAWODX010000613.1:0-4582 GCA_046483085.1 Planctomycetota bacterium | reverse complement strand
CCGACGATGTTGAGCAGGGTGCTCTTGCCGCAGCCGGACGGGCCGACGACGGCGACCGCCTCGGCAGCCTCGACGGTCGTACTGACGCCGCGCAGGACACGGTTCTCCGGCGGGTACGTCTTGGTCACGTCGGACAGGATCAGCTCGCCGTCCCCGTCGCTCATTCGCCCACCTCGAAAATCCGGTGGGTGTATTGTACCCGGGGGCCGGGCGGGTGCAAAGAGGTCGACGCGGGCGCCGGGCCGGCGAAGGCTCGTGCCCCGGGTAAAAAGCCGTAAAAGCGGTAAGAGAATGCCGATATCTTCCGACACTGGGAGGTGGATTGTGGTATAATTCTGACGTGAGCGAGATGACCTACGAGGGGTACCGGGAGATTGTGCGCCGGGTGGACCGTGCGCGGCGTGCGTGGGGCCGGACGCACGTGGCGGAGAGCGTGCTGAAATACGCGGCGGCCACGTGCGGGGTGCTGATCGTCTTTTCGCTGATCGGCGCGTTCGGCCCGGCGATTCCCGTGGTTCGCTGGCTGCTGCTGGCGGCCCTGGCCGGCGTGGTCGTGGGCGGCGCGGTCTATTTCGTGTTCAAGCCGCTGTTCCGGAGCTGGACCGACGAGCAGGTGGCGGTCCGTGTCGAGTCGCAATTCCCCGAGCTGGACAACGCGCTCATCAACTCGCTGCAGCTCGCGCGCGACAAGAGCGTGGGCGAGCGGGCGATGGTCTCGCAGCTCATCCGCCAGGCCGAGCAGCAGGCGCGCCGGTTCCGGTTTGCGGACGCGATCGACCGCCGCGGGCTGAAGCGGTTCGGGATCGTCGCCGGGGCCACGGCGTTCGGCCTGCTGTTGTACCTCGCCCTGCTGCCGGGGACGTTCGCGCTGGGGATGCGGCGGATTCTCATGCCCGGCGGATACGTGCCCGGCGCGGAGCCGACCCGGACCGCCGAGATCGTCGCGGTCCGGCCCGGCAACAAGACCGTGCTGGTCGGGGACCCGCAGGATATCGTGGTCGAGTACCGCCGGGTCGCCGAGGGTGAGATCAAGGCGACGCTCACCTGCCAGATCGGCGACGAGGAGGAGACGGTCGAGATGAGCCGGTCGGGCGAGGGGCTGTTCGCCCACCCGTTCCACGAGGTTCGCGCTCCGCGCACGTATCACGTGGAGGTGGGCGGGGACACGTCGGAGACGTACCGGATCGAGGTCACGCCGCCGCCGGCGGTCACCGACATCCAGGTCGAGTACGTCGAGGTGCCGGCGTACATCCGGCCGCGGCCGAAGCCGACGCGGACCAGCGGGAACATCAAGGCGCCGCAGGGGTCGGTCGTCCGGCTGAGCGTTCGGGCGAACAAGCCGATCCGCAGCGGGACGATCCGGGATTACGGCGACGACATCGACCTGGTCCCGGACAGCCGGGACCTGTCGCTGCTGTCGGGCCTGGTGCGGGTGAACAAGAGCGGCGGGTACAAGATCAAGCTGCGGGATACGGAGGGGTACGAGAACCGTGCTCCGGCGATCTACCGGATCACGGCGGCGATCGATCAGCGGCCGGTGGTTCGGATCACGACGCCGACGAAGCAGCGGATCGACGCGTATCCCGGCGCGAAGGTCACGGTGGCGTTCGCCGCCGAGGACGACTACGGCATCGCGACCGCCGAACTGATCGCCTGGCACGAAGGCTCGAAATCCGACGGGATCGTGATCAAGCGATGGGACCGGTTCACCAAGCCCCGGAACGTGAAGAACACCTACGACTGGCACCTGGCCAAGGACGCGTACAAGCCGGGCGACGAGATCACCTACCGCGTCCGCGTCGTCGACAACCGCTCGATCCCCGGCGTCGGCGAAGGACAGGCCGCCCAGACCGAGCCGTATTGCATCCGGATCGTCGACCGGACCAAGATGGCCGAGGCGAAGCTGAAGAACCTGCGCGGCTGGCAGGAGCGCCTGCGAAAGGTGCTCGAGCAGGAGCTGGCCATCCGGGAGACGGCGACGCGGATGGGGAAGACCGACGACGCCGGGCGGCTCGCCCTGCTGGCCGAGAACGCGGCCCGGCACCAGGTCGAGGCGCGGCACGAGCTGATGCGGATCGCGAGCGACATGAAGCCGGACGAGCCGAACCTGCGCACGATCAAGGCGCGGCTCGACATGCTCGCCGCGAACGAAATGGCGAACGCCGTCGCTTACGCCGAACGCATGGCCCGGGCCAAGGCGCTCGACAAGGCCGCCGCCGAGCTGAAGCCGTTCACCAAGTCGGTCGACGAGACCATCCGCGTCCTTCGAGAGATCCTCAAGGTGCTGCCCCGGCTGGAGGAACAGGCCAGGAAGCAGAAGGATGAGGACGAAGGGTTCGACCTGTCCGAGGGGACGAAGGAGAAGCTCAAGGACCTGAAGCGGGGCCTGCAGGACTTCATCGAGGATCAGAAGGAAGTGATCGACGCGGCGCAGGAGCTGGCGCAGCGGAACGTCGACGACTTCACGAAGGAGGACGACCGGAAGCTGAAGGCCCTGGCGGCGACCGAGGACAAGTGGTCCCAGTTCCTCAAGGAGAAGCACTTCGACCTGAGCAAGGTGCCGGAGCAGGACCTCGCCAACTCGACGCTCTGCAAGGAGCTGCTCGAGGTGCAGAGCGAGGTGCAGATGGCGAAGGACGCCCTGTCGAAGAAGTCGAAGGAGATCGCCACCGCCATCGAGGACAACGGGCTCGAGATGGCGAAGTCGCTCACCACCCACATCGAGAAATGGCTGCCCGACTCGCCCGACCGGCAGAAGTGGCAGATGGAGGAGATGCTGGGCGACGCCGAGGCGCCCATGGCCGAACTGCCCAAGGAGCTCGAGGACCTCGTCGGCGACCTGATGGAGCAAGAGGAAGACCTGATGGAAGAGGTCGAGGACTCGACGGCGGGCTACGCCGACAGCCTGGACAAGGGCGCCGGCTGGGACGCGGCCGACGGCCCGATCGACAACATGAGCGCCCAGGGGGTGACGGGCAACCGGCTGCCGAACGACAGCGAGGTGGGCGGCCGGTCCGGCGAGGGCCGGTCCGGCAAGTCGTCCGGCGAGTTCGTGGAGGAGAACGCGACGGGCAAGGGCGGCCGGAAGACGCCCACCCGGCTGACCCCCGACCCGTACGAGAAGGGGCAGATCAACGACACGAGCAAGGACCCGGTGGGCGGTTCGACCGGGGGGGGCAAGGCGAGCGGCGCGGGCGCCGGCGGCCTGGAAGGCCCGATCCCGCCCCAGGTCGAGGCGAAGCTGAAGGACCTCGCCCGCCGGCAGGCGGAGCTTCGGAACAAGGCGGAGAAGATCAACGCCAAGTTCGAGGTCCGAAGCTGGCCCACCCCGTTCGAAGAGGCGGTCAAGGACATGAAGCAGATCGAGGTCGACCTGCGGAGCGCCCGCTACGAGAACGTGCTCCGCCGCCGGCCCGTCCTGCTCAAGAACCTCAAGGAGACCCGCCGGTTCCTCCAGGACCAGATCAAGGTCAGCCGCGACCACTCCAGCAAGCTGCCCGACTACCTCCAGGACGAGATCCTCGACACCACGGGCGGGGCCGTCCCCGAGGGCTACGAGCAACTCCTCCAGGACTACCACAAGTCCATCTCGAAGCCGAAAGAGTAGCGGACGGCTGCGGGCGTTTCACTTCACCAGTCAGCGCGGAGTGTTGGCCGTTCTGCACATGCCGTTGTCCTGACCGCGTTCATGTGGTAGCCTGTTGCTATGCAGGAGACGCTCCAGCGAGTGCGGGAACTCGTCGCCCGCGGTGAGGTGCGGATCTCGGAGCACGGGTATGACGAACTGGCCGCGGACGGGTTATCTGTTGGGGAAGTCGTGGCGGGTTTGGATGGCGGGGAACTGGTAGAAGACTACCCGGACTTTCCGAAGGGGGCGTGCGTACTTGTTCTGGAGCACGACGCGACGAATCGACCTGTTCACGCTGTGTGGGGGATTCCCGCGGGCGCGGTCTCGCCCGCCGTGCTGGTTACGGCGTATCGCCCGGACCCGAAGCGCTGGACAGACGATTTCAGGAGCAGGAAATGAAGAGGACCCGACAGCATAAGAAGCTCATTCACGAGGGGGATTACGTGGCGGAGGTCGAGGTCGAGCTCGTCGACTCGGACACGGGCTGGTCACCCTATCTCTCCTTGGACGATGCCCGGAAGCTGGATGAGGTGCGTGAGGCTCTGCGGCGCCGTGATTTGGCGGCCGCGTCGCGGCATGCCCGCGTGTATGCGCTGACCCCGGTCAGCGAGTAGGGCTCTGCGACTCTTGATTTCAGGGGCCACGCGGCAGCGGGTACGTCGCCCGAACCGAGGGCGACGGGCGAACCTGCGTACGTGGTCCGCCGCCCGGCGCGGCTCGCCGGGCGTACCTGGGCGCCGGGAAGACTTGACGGCGCGGGGTGTCCACCAGCGTCCATTCCGTCTATGTGCACCGCAGCTTCAGCGTCAGGATCTTCGCCGGGCCGAGGGTCAGGCGGATGGCGTTGTCGGCGACGGGGAGGTCGGCGAGGGTCTCGGTCTCTTTCATGTTGATGAGCTCGGCTGACGCGACCGGGAAGCCGAAGCGGACGGCCGTCTCGACCGGGAGTTGTCG
>JAWODX010000584.1:0-9542 GCA_046483085.1 Planctomycetota bacterium | reverse complement strand
CGGTCGAGTGCGGTCATTCCGGGTTCGACCTCGTAGCCCATGCTGTACGAGGTGTCGTGCAGGAAGACGGCGGTCACGGGGGGTTTGGCCTGGCGGGCGTCGGTGGAGGCGCCCTCGACCCAGGGCCGGGCGAGGATGAACGCGAAGAGGAGCATGGCGGCGATGCGGAGGAGCAGGAGGAGGAGCTGCTTGACCTTGAACCTGGCGGAGCTGCGGCGGTGCGAGGCGCGGATGAACCGGAGGGCGGGGAAGGGGGTCGGCTTCGGGCGGCTGCGGGCCGCGAGGTGGATAATGACCGGCGCCGCCGCGCCCACCGCCAGCCACAACAGCCCCGGGTTCATGAAGCTCGCCGGATCGAACATCAGCGCCCCGATCGCTTCATCAGGTAAGCCATCAGCGCCCGGTCGAACGACATGGAGGTGTCCATGGGGAAGAAGTCGATGCGCCGTTTATAGAGCTCGGACCGGTAGGTCTCGATGAACTCGCTGAGTGCCTGGAGGTAGCCGGCCTTGATGCTGCCGGCGTCGGCGGTGATCTTCTCCCCGCTCTCCACGTCCTCGAACCGGCGGGTCTCGGTGAACGGGAAGTGGGCCTCCGCCGCGTCGAGGATCTGGAAAACGATCACGTCGTGCCCGTCGAACCGCAGGTGGCCGAGCGCCTCGACGACGTCGTCCGGCTCGTCGAGCAGGTCCGAGAGCACGACGACCAGCCCGCGGTGATCGATCCCCCCGGCCGCCTGGTGGAGCAGGTCCGACACCTTCGACTGCCTGCCCGGCTGCGTGTCGTTCAGGAGCTTGAGGATGCGGATGATGTGCTTCCGCTTGCTCTTCGGGTCGACCAGGGCGCGGATGGCGTCGTCGAACGTGATCAGGCCGACGGAGTCCTGCTGCGAGATCACCAGGAAGGCGAGCGCCCCGGCCAGGTACGTCGCGTACTCGAGCTTGGTCAGGCCCGTCGTCCCGTACCCCATCGAGGCCGAGGCGTCGACCACGAGGTAGCACTCCATGTTCGTCTCCGCCTCGAACTGCTTGATGTAATACTTGTTGGTCCGGGCGTACACCTTCCAGTCGAGGTCCTTGATGTCGTCGCCGGGCACGTACTTGCGGTGGTCGGAGAACTCGGCGCTGAAGCCCTTGAACGGGCTGCGGTGCAGGCCGGAGAAGAACCCCTCGATGAGGAACTTCGCTTTCAGGTCGAACCGTGCCACTTTCGCCAGCACGTCCGGCTTGAGATACTGTTCCGCACTGCTCGGCATGGGTGCCACCTGCGTGAAGACGGAGAGAACGATGGCCCGCTGCCATCTCCCTTATGGTAAACTGTTCGCTCAATCGAGACAAGCTCCTGCGTGCCGGCCACCCGGAAACGCGCAGGGACATCGCGTCCACGTGGAGACTCAGGCAGGCGGTCGGCGGCATATCGCGGACCGCGGCAGTCGGTCCCAGCCGCGCGCCCGAGGACCGCTCTCTGCCCGGGTGAAGGGGCGGCCGGGGTACGTTTTCGGTTTTCATGAATTCATGAAAACCGAAAACGCCCGGAGCGGAGCAAACACAAGGCCTTCAGCCCCCGGTCATCGCTTGCTTTTCGGGCCGGATTCGGTATGGTTTGAGGGAGCGTCCCCTGTGAGGAGCGGAGCGCGTGACCGACGAACGTTTCGAGATGTGGCGCGGCGGGCTGGCCGGGTTCGACGACGCGGTCGGCTTCGTCGTCGTCTGCGTAGCCGAGGGCCTGGAGACGGTCGCCCACCTGAGCAATCAGGGCGCCGGCGGCGAGGTGGTCGAGCACCGCGAGGGCGAGTACAAGAGCTGGGACGCCGAGATCCTCCGTGTGGACAAGGACGTGGAGGACGGGTTCCGCCGCCGCCTGGCCGGCCTCGGCGAGCCGGTGGTGCTGCTCTCGGAGGAGGCCGGGCGCGTCGAGCTCGGGGACGGCGAGCCGACCGCCTTCGCCGTCGCCGACCCGTTCGACGGGAGCTGGCTGTTCAGGCGCGGGGTCCCCGACTTCTGGTACAGCTCGCTCGCCCTGTACGACGCGGCCCTGCGGCCGATCTGCTCGGCGGTCGGCGACGCGATCCATCGCGTGATCGCGTTCGCCGACGAGACCGGCGCATACCGCGTCCGGGCGGACGACGAGGGGCTCGGCGGCGTGACGAAGCTGGACGCCGGCTTCCGCCGAGCAATGGGACGACCCGACGTGTCGGACCCGGCGAAAGCGGGCATCGAGTCCTACGCGATGAAACCGACGAAATTCCTGCTCCCGCTCGTCGATCGCTACCGCCCCGTCATCGAGGCGTTCAGGTTCTTCCTGCCCAACGGCGGGCCGTACGGATTCGTCGACGTCGCCGAGGGCAAGGTCGACGTCTACTTCGCCCCCCGCCAGCCGTTCGTCGACATCTTCTCGGGCATCGGGATCGCCGAGCAGGCCGAGGCGATCGTCACCGACTTCGACGGCCGGCCGGTCGCACCGTCCGACGATCCCGAGACCCTCTGGGACGTCGTCGCCAGCACCAACCAGCCGCTGCAGGACCAGGTTCTCGAACTGATCTCCCGCTGCCAATGAAGGAGCCGATCGTGGCCGAGACAACGCTCAAACTGCTCGATCTCGCCCCGGACGAGATCCCGGAGAAGCTTCGTCCGGGCTACTACTTCGACTTCGACGAGCATCCGTTCGAGCACGCCGAGTTCGTGGCGAGCGCCCCGTCGGTGATCCACGTCCTGGAGCGGATTCGCGGTTACCTCGCCGAACGGCTGCCCGCGCTCGTCGAGTCGGCGGAAGCGGCCGAGACCCGGACGCCGGCCGACTATCCCGGCCGCTGCACCGGCGACTTCCGGGTGCTCCTCGAAGAGGGCGCCGTGTTCGAGCCGGCGTTCGTCGTCGGCGGCGACGCCGAGCCCTCCACCCTGCTCCTCCGGCGCGGGGCGAAAGTCCTCGGCGCGAGCCTCTGGCTCGACCACGGGGACGTCGTGCTGGGGGCGGGCACCGTGGTGGAGCCGGGCGTCGGCGTGAAGGGCCCGGCCATCGTCGGGCGCGACAACGAACTCCGCCTGGGGACCTACCTGCGCGGCAAGGTGGTGATCGGCGACGGCTGCAAGCTGCGCGGCGAGATCAAGAACAGCGTCCTGATGAACCAGGCGAACTACCCGCACCCGTCGTACCTCGGCGACAGCCTGTGCGGCTACAAGAGCCACTTCGGCAACCAGGCCACCAGCGCGAACCTGAAGGTCTTCGACCTCGTGGAGCGCAAGACGGTGACCATCGAGTTGGACGGGACGGAGTACGACCTGGGCCGGCGCAAGATCGGCATCGTGATGGGCGACTGCGCCCAGGTCGGCTGCAACTCGGTCAGCGACCCGGGCGTCTTCCTCGCCCCGTGGGTCGTCTGCTACCAGCTCACCCGGCTGAAGAAAGGGTTCTACGGCCCCGACGAGGTGATGAAGAACAAGCCGCTCGAGCACGGCGTGATGGAATTCGCGCCGCTCCGGCGCGACAAGACCAAGAAAGTCTGACGGACCAGTTTCGGACAGGATTGACAGGATGAACAGAAACATCCCGGGGACCGCATCCTGTTCGTCCTGTTGATCCTGTCAGACAAAGTGAGGGATCCATGGCCGATGCACGTCCGGTCACCGAATGGCAGCGGCTCTTCGACGACGAAACGAGCCGCGTCTACGACCGTCTTCGCGACATCTACGGGGACGACCCGGACGAGGTCCGGCGCCGGGCCTCTCTCTGGCGCCAGGCGCTGGCCGGTTTCGCCCGGGAGTTCTCGCCCGACGCACCGGTCTTCATCACCCGCGCCTGCGGCCGCGTGAACCTGCTCGGCATGCACATCGATCACCGCGGCGGCGCGGTCAACCCGCTTGCCGTCGGTGACACCCTCTTCGTGGTCGAGCCCCGCGACGACGACCGGACCGTCCTCCGCAACATCGACCCCGCCTACCCCCCGCGCTCGTTCCGCATCCGCGACGAGCTGCCGCCGGAGAAGATCGACGACTGGGACGACTGGACGATGGACCGATACCAGGAGCGCGCCGCGGCCGGCACCCAGGCCGACTGGCCGAACTACGTCCGGGCCGGCGTGCTCTATCTCCAGCATCTGCACACGCGCGACGACGGCTCGTTCGACCCCGCCCTGCGGGGAATGAACGTCCTGGTGGCGGGGAACGTCCGCCCGGCCTCCGGCCTCAGCTCCTCGTCGTCGGTCGTCGTGGCGGCCATGGAGGCGTGCCTCCACGTCAACGGGCTCGAGATGCCCGACCTGGAGCTCGCCGCGGCCGGCCAGTACGCCGAGTGGTACGTGGGCACGCGCGGCGGCGGCGGCGACCACGCCGCCATCAAGTTCTGCAGGAGCGGCCACCTCGCACACATCGGCTCGTTCCCCGTCACCGTCGAGCTGATCCCCCTGCCCGAGGACTACGTCGCCGTCCTGCTCGACAGCGCGGTCTCCGCCGCCAAGACCGCCGACGCCCGGAACGTCTTCAACCAGCGCGTCGCCGGCTACGAACTCGGACTCCTCCTCCTCCACAAGAGCTTCCCCGAGCACGCCGACAAGATGGAACACCTGCGCGACGTGAACCCCGAGACGCTCGGCCTCGACGAGGGCGAGATCTACCAGATGCTCAAGGCCCTGCCCGAGGTGGCGCAGCGGGCGGACCTGGACCGGGCGCTGGCCGATCGGCCCGACGAGCGGAGGCGCATCTATCGGTCGCACGACCCGCTGCCCGAGGGCTATCACATCCGCCAGGTCTGCCTCTACGGGATCGCCGAGTGCCTGCGGAGCGAACGCGCCGTCGAGCTGCTCCGCGCCGGCGACGTCGCCGGGTTCGGCGAGCTGATCACCCTCTCGCACGACGGCGATCGGGTGACCGAGCTCGTCGGCGGCCGGCGCGTGCCGGTCGAGAAACCGCTCCCCGACGAGGAGCTCGACCGGCTGACCGCGGACGTCCGCAGCGACGCCCCCGGCCGCCGGGCGCCGGCCCGACTCTACCGCCAGCCGGGCGGATACGACGCGAGCTGCGAGGAGCTCGACACGATGGTGGACATCGCGCTGGGCGTGCCGGGGGTGCTCGGCGCGGGCCTGGTCGGCGCCGGGCTCGGCGGGTCCATCGTCGCCCTCGTCGAGCGCGAGCAGGCCGACCGGCTGGTCGACGCGGTCGAGGCCGACTACTGGCGCCCGCGCGGTCTGCCGACGGTCGCCCAGGTCTGCCCGGGCGTCGGCGGCTCCGGCATCCTCGACGTCCCCTGAGCGAGGGGCCGCCGGCCCGGCAGTTTCCCGCCCTCCGTTGTCCCCGCCCCCTGTTCCACGGCGTATAATACACGGTACGTTCCGGCCACCCGCACGAAGGAGAGCCCGATGCGGTCAAGGACGTGTCTGCTGCTCATCGCCCTGCTGCCGGCGCTGATCGGCTGTGACAGCGACCGGCCCGAGCCACGCACCGCCCAGCCCGCTCGGCCGGCCGAGCCCGTCCAGCCCATCCAACCCTTCCTCCAGGCCGCCGGGCAAACAGGCGTCACGATCCGCTGGACCACCGACGGACCGGCCGAGTGCTCCGTCCGGTACGGGCGCGACGAGCTCGGCCGGTCGCTCGCCGCGCAGCCGGTCGGCGAACCGACCGCCGCCGGCCGGCTCTTCGAGGCGCGGCTGGCCGACCTGGCGCCCGGCACGGCGTACCAGTACCGCGTCGTCTGCGGCCGCGAGTCGCACGGCGGCACGTTCCGCACGTTCCCCGCCCGGCCCCAGCCGTTCGCGTTCATCGCCTACGGCGACTCCCGCAGCTCCGCCGCCAACCACCGCAGCGTCGCTCGACGCTTCAACCGCCACAAGCCCGCCCTCATCGTCCACACCGGCGACATGGTGACCACCGGCAGCTTTGCCGAGTGGCCGCCCGCGTTCTTCGAGCCGCTCGCCGACGTCATCGACCACGTCCCCCTCTTCGGCGCACGCGGCAACCACGAGGGCAACGGCGAATCGTACCGGGCGTTCCTCCGGGGCCGCGGGGCACCGACGTATTACTCGTTCGACTACGCCAACGCCCACTTCGTCTGCCTCGACTCGTGCCTGGGCCCGGAAGAACACGACGCGATGCTCGCCTGGTGCGCCGAGGACCTCGCCGCGTCGAACGCCGACTGGAAGATCGCCTTCTACCACCACCCCAGCTACGACGTAGGCTCGCACCGGTCGAGGTTCGGGCGCGACGACCTCCTGCCGATCCTGCGGGCAAACGGCGTCGACCTCGTCCTCTGCGGCCACAGCCACACCTACCAGCGGTTCCACCCGATGTACACGCCGGGCGAGAACGACCGCCACCCGATCGTCCACATCGTCACCGCGGGCGGGGGTGCGCCGCTCTACCGGGTCGAGCCGACGCGGTTCGTCGCCTGCGCCGAGATCGCCTACCACTTCGTGCTCGTCGAGGTCGACGGCCCCGCCCTCTCCGCCCGGGCGATCGCAAACGACGGCCGGGTGATCGACCGGTTCGAGCTCCGCAAGAAAGACGGCCGCCCCGTCGCCGTCCTCCTCGAAAAGGCCCTGCCCGAAAACGACTTCGACCGGGAGTGAACGCCGCGCGAACCGGCTCTTGAGATGGCGTGTCCGGCTCGTGCTGCGTGGCCGCCCGCGACCACCCGCGAACCCGCCAGGTCGCCGATCCCCCGGATCGGGGCGTACCCCCGCGAATGCTCCGCGACCAGCGACCCGATCCCGTCGATCTCCGCACGCCCGTGGCTGTACTCCGCCGTCACGGTCCCGCCCGCGTCGCGCTCGGCGAGCAGGTTCATCCCGTTCTCGTCCCACGTGAAGTAGCTCAAGCCGGCGGAGTCGCGGACGGCGTAGCGGCGCAACTGCGCGTCGTAGTGGAAGTAGTTGACCGTCGCGTCGGGGTACTGGATCATCGTGACCAGGTCCGCGTCGCTGTATTCGAAGTACGTCGTCCCCGCCGGCTCCTCGATCCGGACGGTGTTCCCCCGGCTGTCGTAGGCGAAGTACGTCCACTCGTCGGCCGGGACCTCGTGCGACCGCAGCAGCTCGTTGCCCGCGTCGTAGGTGTAGTACGTCTCGACGGAGCCGCGTTTCTGCCGGGTGCGGTTGCCGACGTTGTCGTAGTCCCACTCGAACGCATAGATCGTCCCGCCGCCCGAGTCCCGCCACGTCTCGGATGTGAGCCGGTCGGCGTCGTCATACGTATAGTATACCACCGTCCCCGACTCGCGGCGACATTCGACGATCCGGCTCGCCGCGTCGTCAACTGTAGGCGAGGTCCATGACCTCGCCCCGCAGCACCAACCGCCGCCGACATCCGTCCGGCCTCATGGAGGCCGGCTACAGAAGCGCCGACCCGTCGGCCAGGCAGTTCTTCACCGACGTCACCCGGTCGGCCGCGTCCGGAAGACAGTAGAACGCCTGCCGGGGCTGCCGGGGATTATTCCCTACCAGTGTGCTTGGAGGACTCCTCCATCGGGATGACTATATCGTCACCTCCTCCATGTTCCCAAATGCCGTTGGCACCCGCGCTTCCCAGCGCGCCCAGCTTTCCCTCGTACGCGATCAGTATGACAGGCCTCCGCCACCCGTCTAGAATCCGCTTCGATTTCAGGTCAACATCCTCAAAAGGAGTCGAACCGATGTAAGTTCGGTAGGCTTCGTCGTCCTGCAACCGGGAAAGGAAGGCATCGGAAGACAGCGGCAAGCTGGTTTCCCAGTGATCCTTAGCGGCGGCCATTTGCGTGCGCCACGTCATAAGGATGTTCTTCGTCCTCACTGCGATACGTCGCTGGGTCCTGTAATCACCGCACCCGGAAAGAGCGAGGAGTGCAACGAACCCGGCAAGACTTAGCGTTCGAAGTCGGTGGTTCACGAGCACCAGCTTCCTATCTGAATGGTTCGGGAGGAGGCTGATCAAGGGAGAGAATTCTCCGTCCTGCGTCATCGACGTCACCTTTATCTCCTCTTTCGCACCGGAATACGACGCAAGGGGTTCTCTGCCTGAATTCGTCGCTAAGAAGGTCTTCAGATAATGGTAATGCCGCGTTAGTCAACGCAAGGAAAACAGCTCGGAGATTGTAGAGACGAGTGTAGGCAGCCGACAAAGAGCGGCAGCTTATCTGGAACCCCAAGTGCTCGCCGACACGCTGCACGTCTCTGACTCCTACGTCGAAGTCCTTCTCCCAAAAGCCGTACGCGCCGGGCGCGCCGACCACGCGGGCTATGATGCGCCATGCCGATCTCCAATGCGTCTCGAGGGTAGCCGGTGAAGGCTGGGGCTTGGAGAGCTCCTGCTCAACGTGTCGGAGAATCACGACGGCCCTGGCCATAAACTGGGCAGCGTACGCCAGCCCTTCATCTTCACGCGCCGCCTCGTGTTTGTCCACGAAGTCGTTATAGGCGTGAACGGCCTCGTGCAACACGACATCTCTGTCTGTTTTCCACTCCAGGGCGAGGGTATTCCATAGGGCGTTGTACCTTCCGCTATACATGGTTTCACTGGGGAGCTCGCGGTAATCCTGGATGTCGATTTGGCGCAATGCCCACTGGAGCTTGTTGCTTACAAGACTGCCAAGCCCGGTAAGCCAATAGAAAACGTATTTGCCATAATCCTTACGAAAAGTCTGTAAGGCTAGCAGAGCTCTCGTCTTTAGCTCCGCCTTCCGCCGCATTCTGCGTGCCCATTCCTGCGCCCTGTAGGCATAATAATACCCCCAAGCCGCCGATTTACTACCGGTGCCCCACTTCCAGTCGCGGGTCGTCCTTTTCCACTCTTCCACGACGGCTTCCGGAGTGCGTTTGGGGTCGTATCCTGCTTCACGGAATACCTCCTGTAACTCATGCCTAACTTCCTTCTCCAGTGCGGCGGCCTGGTCGCCTGTTGCGATCCCTTTCAGCCCCTCTGGGTCAGCTTGGTTGCACGGATTGTCCGCAAGAGCCGCGTAGAAGTGCTCGCCCGGAGGCCCGATTCTGTCCCTCTGCAGGAACCGCCCGGTCGGTTTGTGGTAGAGTCGGAACGGACTGAGCCCCAGCTCGCCGCCGGAGTCGGGCAGGTCGAGCCACGCCGGGGCCGACTGCCCGAACCGCGTCCCCTCGGGCGGCGGATCGTCCCGCAGCTTCGTCCCCCAGGCATCGTACTCGAACCGCCCCGACGCCGCCCCGGCCCCGTCGGTGAGCCCCACCACGTTCCCGCGATGGTCGAACGCCGGATACTGATAGTACGTCGCTCCGCCCGCGACCAGCCGCGAGCCCGCCAGGTCGCCGATCCCGCGGATCGGGGCGTACCCCCGCGAATGCTCCGCGACCACCGCCCCCGCCGCATCGCGCTCCGCCAGCGGACAGAGGCCGTCGGCGTCCCACGTGAAGTAGCTCAGGCCCGCGGAGTCGCGGACGGCGCAGCGGCGCAACTGCGCGTCGTAGTGGAAGTAGTTGACCGTCGCGTCGGGGTACTGGATCATCGTGACCAGGTCCGCGTCACTGTACTCGAAATCACTGCTGTCCCGTTGTTGGGTCATGATATTTGCGCAACCCATGTCATATCTTTGAGTTGGGTCGAGAATTGGCC
>JAWODX010000581.1:0-4453 GCA_046483085.1 Planctomycetota bacterium | reverse complement strand
CTACGTCGACCTGGTTGAGGCGATCGACCGCGACCGGTTCGCCGTCCACCTCGACCCGGTGAACCTGGTCTGCAGCCCGCAGCGGTACTTCCACAGCGGGGCGCTGATCCGCGAGTGCTTCGAGAAGCTCGGCCCGCACATCAAGAGCTGCCACGCGAAGGACGTGCTCCTCACCGGTCAACTGACCACCCACCTCGACGAGGTCCGGCCGGGCATGGGCGGGCTCGACTACACCGTCTTCCTCACCGAGCTCGACAGGCTCGATCCGGACACCCCGCTGATGCTCGAGCACCTCGGCTCGCCCGTGGAGTACGTGATGGCGGCGACCCACGTCCGGTCCGTCGCGAAGGACGCGGGAATCGCCGTCCGATGACCGAACACGCCATCCTGCCCACCGCCCTGACGATCTGTTTCGACTGGCGCGGCGTGGAGTGACCGGCCATCCTGCTTCGCGCTCCCAGCCACGCAGGACGAGCTGGTCACTGGTCACTCGTAAGTGGTGACTGATCACTGGAGCGCAGCGACATGAACATGCTCGTAACCGTCGCCGACAGCCTGCGTGTCGACCACCTCGGCTTCCACGGGGCGGACGTGCAGACACCGAACCTCGACCGGCTGGCCGCGGAGAGCGCTGTCTTCGAGAATACCTACGCCGAGAATCTGCCGACCCTCCCCGCCCGCACGGCGATGTGGACCGGGCGGTATTTGTTCCCCTCGCGCCCGTGGGAGCCGTTCCACGTTGATGACGTTCTCCTCGCCGAACTGCTGTGGGAACGCGGCTACGCCTCGGCGCTCGTCACCGACACGTACCACATGCACAAGCCGGGCTACAACTGCGGCCGCGGGTTCGACGCCGTCCGCTTCGTCCGCGGACAGGAGTACGACCCGTGGGTCGTCGACGACGTCCCGATCGACCTGGGCCGCTGGTACCGGTTCCGCGGCGACGAGGACGACGCGATGTGGCGCGGGCGGGCGGAGCAGTACCTGCGGAACCGCACGCGGTTCGTCAACGAAGAAGACCACTGCACGCCGCGCGTCATCCACGCGGCGCTCGACTGGCTCGACGACGTCGCCGACGGACCCGATCCGTTCTTCCTCTGGGTCGACTGCTTCGACCCGCACGAGCCCTGGGACCCGCCGGAGCCGTTCCGGTCGATGTACGTCCCCCACTACGACGGGGAGGAGCTGATCGAGCCGATACCCGGGCCGGTCGACGGCTACATGACCGAACGCGAGCTGCGGCACACGCGGGCGCTCTACGCCGGGCAGGTCTCGTTCCTCGACAAGTGGCTCGGCGTCCTGCTCGACCGCGTCCGCGACCTCGGCCTGCTCGACGACACGCTCGTCGTCTTCACCAGCGACCACGGCGAGCCGCTCGGCGAGCACGGCATCATCCGGAAGACCGGACGGGTCATCTGCTACGAGCCGAGCGCACACGTCCCCCTGTTCATCCGGCATCCCGACGGCGTCGGCTCCGGCGAGCGCCTGACCGGCTTCGTCCAGCCGCCGGACCTGGCGCCGACCCTGCTGGACGCCGCGGAGATCGACGTGGACGCCCCGTTCACCGGGCACACACTGATGCCGATGCTGCGGGGCGAGACCGACGGCGGCCGTGACTTCGCCGTCACCGCGCACAACCCGAAGCAATGGTCGATCCGGACCGACGAGTGGACCTACCTGCTCCACATCGACGGAGAGCGGCCGGAGGAGCTCTACCGCCGGGCCGACGATCCGCTCGAGCAGCGGAACGTGATCGACGCGCACCGCGACGTGGCCGACGAGCTCGAGCAGCGCCTTCGCGCATGCGCGGACGAGGTCGCCCGGCAGCGCTCATACCAGCCATAGGTCCGATAGGTCGAACAGGTCCGATGCGCCCCGGAATGCTCGCGGTCGGGCGCCGCGCCCCCGCGCCGGCGCCCGCTCCCGAGCCCCCGGCCCCGCGCCGCCTCGCCTTTCTCCGGGCGCCCCTGTCCGCTATACTGCCCCGTCATGGGTGAACACGGACTCGCCGAACGCGACCCCCTGCGCGGTTTCCTCTACGCCGCCGCGGGGTGCATCCTCGTCTCTTTCAACTACACCCTCGGCAAGTACGGGATGAGCCGCGCCGGGGGCAAGTACGTCGGCTTCAACCCGGCGACGTTCGGGTTCCTGTGGCTGTCGGCCGCGGCCGTCTATCTCTTCGTCCTGCTGGCCGCGGCGGGCCGGGCCGGCGAGATCGCCCTGCCCGCGGGCGCCCGGCGCGGGACGTGGTCGGTCGGCGTGCTGGCGGGGATCGAGCAGGTGATGGTGTGGGAGGCGCTGGCCCGGCTGGACCCGGCGTTCTCGGCGTTCCTCTGGCGGTTCGTTCCCGCCCTGCTGATCGTCGGCGGGGTGGTCGTCCTGCACGAACGGCTGCGGGGGTTCGAGGTGGCGGCGATCGTCGTGATGCTGGCCGGCGGCGCGCTGAGCGTGTTCGGGAGATGGGAGGTGGTCGAGGCGATCGGTGTTCTGTGCGTGGCGGGCTCGGCCGTCGTGGTCGCCGCCGAGCGGCTGGTGATGAAAGTCACGGTGCGCCGGGTCCGGCCGCTGGTGCTCAACTTCTACCGGGCGTCGTTGGGCGCGCTCATCCTCGCCGCCTGGATCCTGCTGACCGGTGCGGCGCGGTTCGACGTCGCCCCCGGCTACTGGCGGGCCGTGCTCGTCGGCGCGCTCCTCGGCGCCACCGCCAGCCAGGTGATGATCATCAAGTCGTTCCAGTACTGGGACCTGTCGAAGTCGTCGATGGTGATGATGACACAGCCGCTGATCGTGCTGCCGGTCTCGTACGTGGCGCTGGGGATGCATCCGCGGCCTCAGCGGCTGGCGGGCGGGCTGGTCATCCTGGCCGGGGGGCTCTGGCTCATCTGGATGCACGCGAGGTCTTCGCCGGCCCATGGCCGGGCGGGGCCGACCCCTGAGGAGGCGAGCGATCCGGACCGAAGCGAACATCCCTGAGCACGCCGTGGCGCACAACCCGGCCCGCGGCTTCTCGTTCGCCCTGAGCGGGACGAGCATTCTCGCGATCACCACGTTCGTGCTGGCGAAATACGCGCTGCGGCCCGACGGCGGCTTCCCGCCGGCGCTGTTCGCGCTGGGGTGGACCGCGTCGTCGTCGCTTTTCCTGCTGCTGGGGCTGGCGGCCCGGGGTCGGTTGCGCCAGCTTCGGCTGCCCCGCGCTGCGGCGGGGCACGTGCTCGTCGCCGGGCTGATCGGCGGGGTCGCGCACATCCTGTTCTGGTCCGGGCTGGCGCGGCTCGACCCGTCGCTGACGGCGTTTCTCATGCGGTTCTCGCCCGTCCTGGTGATCCTGCTCAGCGCGGTCTTCCTCGGGGAGCGGCTGTCGGGGCTCGAGGTGGCGGGGGTCGGGCTGATGGTGGCCGGCGGCTGTGTCAGCTCGCTCGGCGACTGGGGCTCTTCGGACCTTCGCGCGGGGGTGATCCTCATCCTGCTCTGCTGCGCGGCCGCGTCGGTCTGGCGGATCCTGATCAAGGCCCGGTCGCATCACGTGCATCCGATGGTGGGCAACTTCTATCGGCTGGCGCTGGCGGCGTTGGTGATCGCGCCGTGGGCCGCGGCGAGCGGCGCGAGCGCGGCGGGCGTGGCGGCAGACTCGTGGGGCGTGCTCCTCCTGGGGTCGCTGCTCGGGCCGTGCATCGGCATGTCGCTCACGTTCAACTCGTATCGGTACTGGGACCTGTCGAAGACGTCGATGGTGATGATGGTGCAGCCGCTGATCGTGGTGCCGGTGGCGGCGTTCATGCCGCAATCGTCGCTGACGCTCGTCCAGTTTGTCGGCGGGATGATCATCCTGGCCGGCGGGCTGTGGGTGGTGTGGCAGCATTCGAGGGCGGGGCGGCGGACACGGGAAGAGCAATAGGTCCCATGGCACGGGGCCCCGGGCGCCGCGGGCCCCGCCTCCCGCTCCGGTTTGAAAGCGTGAGCCGGTTGGTCTATACTCCGCCGCCACATGGGCGAGGCCGATCACAAGGCGGGCCGGGATCCGCTGAAGGGGTTTCTGCTGGCGGCGGCGGGGTCGGCGCTGCTGGCGGCGAACCCGGTGGTCGGGAAGTACTGTCTGGCGGACGAGGGCGGGTTCAACGCGGCGACGTTTGCCTTCCTTTGGATGTCGACGGCGAGTGTCTATACGCTCGGCCTGCTGGTGGCGAAGCGGAATCTGCGCCGGTTCGCCGTGCCCGCGAAGGCGATCAGGTTCCTCGTCGTCATCGGCGTGATGACCGGGGCGGTCCAGTTCCTCGGCTGGCTGGCGCTCGTCTATCTCGACCCGGCGTTCGCGTCGTTTCTCCAGCGGTTCGTCCCGGTGTTCACCATCCTCGCCGGGGTGATTGTGCTGGGCGAACGGCTGTACCGGTTCGAGGTCGCCGCGGTGCTGGTGATGGTGGCGGGCGGGGGGTTGAGCACAATCGCCGAGTGGCGG
>JAWODX010000428.1:0-3741 GCA_046483085.1 Planctomycetota bacterium | reverse complement strand
TTCCGGAGCAGCATGCCATACGCCTCGCCGAGCACCTCCGACTCGGGATAGCGGAGGGTGAGGCTGCGGAGCAGCGTCTGGCTTCGCAGCGCCCCGTGCTCTCTCTTCGAGACGATCCGCGCCATCTCGAGCAGGCAATTGTCGGCCAGCGAGCTGTGCGGGTGCTTCACCTGAAGCTCGCGAAGCTCCTCCGGGTCCTTCTCCCGGACGAGCCGGTCGAACCGCGGCTTCAGCCGCCGGTCCACGCGCGCGTAGACCCGCCCACCGTACTTCTCGACCAGCCGCCCGATGCGGTCCTGGGCCAGCACGCCGACCGGCACCCGCGATTCGCCCCGGCGGAGCTTCGTGTCGGCCAGGTTCCCGATGACGTGGATGTACTCGTCGACCGCGTCCTGGTACCGCTTCGCCGTGGCGAGCGCCGCGCCGCGGGCCAGGTGGAACCGGGCCCGGGCGACCGGGTTATAGATGTACGGCCGGGCGGCGTCGATGTGCGTCACCGCGTTCGACGGATCGGTCTCCGACAGCTTGAGCCGGGTCTCGAACATCATCCGCCTGTGCCGCGAAACGAGCGACGAGTCGGTCGACGCCTGCCGGCCGATGATCCGTTCCGCCGCCTGCAGATCGGCCAGCGCCTGCTGATACCGGCGCCGCGCCGCGTCCCGGTGGTTGTCCTCCAGCTCGCGGTCCCCGCCGAGCGAGCTGACGTCCGCGCGGTCCAGCAGCGGCTTCGCCCGCGCGGGATGCTCCTCGACCAGCCGGGTCACCTCGGCCCGCGTCTTCTCGTAAGAGAAGAAGCCCGAGACGTACGCCGGGTTGGCGGTGACCAGCCGGCCGGAACAGGAGACCACGTTGCCCAGGCCGAGCTTCGAGGGGAACTCCGGCCGCCGCTTCGCCGATTGCAGCTCGCGCACCACGGGGGACTCGCCGAGCTTCACCACCGCCAGCTTCCGCTCGCCCGGGACGACGACCGCCGACTCGGTCAGGATCGGCACGCCCGAGGGCTTCACCCCGGTGGGCACCAGCCACCGCAGGTGCCCCGTGTGCGGATCCACCGCCGCCGTGTCCCCCTCGCCGCTCAGGATCAAGCTCCCCCGATGGACCCCGGCGAAATGCGTGAACTCCCCGCGCCGGACCTTCCGCGAAAGCTCCCCGCTCCGGGCGTCGAACACCAGCAGCTCCTTCGCGTCCCACGGGGCGACGTAGAGCTTGCCGCCGGAGACGACGGGGAACCCGGCCTTCCAGCCGCCCTCATACGAGTACTGGGTCTGGCGGCGGAACTTGGAGCCGGTCGACTTGACCTGGATCGCGGTGCGCTTGTACTTCGAAATCCAGTACAGCTCGCCGCTCCCGACGTCGACCGCCGCCACCGCACCCATCCCGGTCGCCGCGTACGCCACGCCGTCCGCGATGACCACCGGCTGGCCCAGGCGCCGGAGGAACATCGGCCGGCGATAGTTGTACGTGGGGACGGGGTCCGCGGCCAGGAACGTCTTCCACGCGACCTCGCCCGTCGCGGCGTCGAGCGCACACAGGTGCATCTGGTCCCGGAAGCACGCCAGCCCGACGACGCGGCCGTCCACGTATTTCGGCGCCCACGGGAAGTAGGCCTGCCCCTCGAATCCGACCCCGTCCGGCCCCTGCTCGAAGCTCCACAGCCGCTCGCCGCTGCTCGCGTCGAACGCGGTCAGCGCCAGGCACAGCGGGTAGCCGCTCCCCAGCATCTCGACGGCGAACACCTTGCCCTCGCCGTGGGACGCCGTCGTCGCTCCCTGCCAGCGATGCCACAACGCCGCCAGCGCCTGGCCCGCGTAGTTGTACCGATTGACCGGCTGGCCGGACGCGGCGGGCGCCGAGCCCGGCCTCGTCACCCATCGGAGCCGGCCGGTGATGTGGTCGATGGCGAACACGCCCTTCCCCGTGTTCACGTACACGACGCCCTCGCGGTCGGTGACCGGGATCGGCGCCGCCTCCATCTGCAACGGCCCGTATGCGCCGGCGTAGTAACGGATCTGGATGGCACTGGTGACGTGGCGATTCGGGGTCTTCTTCGGCTTCGACTCGTCGCCGATCTTCTTCCACCACCACTGCAGCAGGTCGCTGCGGATGTCGAGCATCGGGGGGCGATGATCGAGATGCCCGCCGGGGCTCGGCCAGTCGTCCTTCGCCCGGATGCCGGCGACGGGCGCCGGGCCCCGCTCCAGCTCGCGACGGATGTACGCCTGCGGCGAGAGCTCGCCGCCGGCCAGGCGCAGCTCGCCGGGCGACGCCGCCTTCTTCAGGCGCCGGATCGCCGACGCCGCCCCGTCCATGTCGCCCAGCTTCGCGCGGCAGAACGCCAGCTTGGCCAGGGCCATCCGCTTGACCTGCTTCTCCGACGCGGTCGCGCCGGCCATGGCCGGACGATTGACCAGCCGCTCGAGCCGCCCGGCCGCCGCCCCGTAGCGGCCGCCGTCCATCAGCAGGCTCGCCGCGGCATCGAGCGCCGGCGCCGCGTAGCTCGACGCCGGGAACCGCCGATCCACCGCGTCGAGATACGCGATCGCCCGCGCCTGACGCCCCCGCTCGTAGAGCCCCGCGGCCTCCGCGTCGTACCGGGCGCGATAGTTGGCCAAGCCCGCCGCCGGCAGCGACATGATGAGCCGGCGCACGTAATCGCGGATCGAGATGTACACCCGCCGATCCTTGGGAGCCCAGACCGAATCGCCCGCCTCGTCGACGATCTGCGAGAGTTTCTGGAGCAGCCGGTCCCACTCCTCGTCCTCGATCAGCTCGTCGACCGTCTCGAACTGCTCGTCCATGCCCGGCATGACGTCGAGCACGGCGCCGATGTCGCGGGCCCGTTCCCCCGCCTCCAGCCGCGCGGAGGGCGCGAACGAACCCAGCACCACTCCCAGGATCAGGACCGCGAGCAACCGTCGAAATGCCATCAACGTCTCCGCACCGTTCCCTCTGATTCTACACGATCGAACAAGCCGGTTCAAAGCTTTCGGCCCGATACGAGGACGAAGCGGTCATCCCGGCGGCGAACGCCCCGGCGGCCGCCGACCGGGCGAGACCCCGTCTCCCTCATCGCATCGAAGCCGTAGGCTGGATGAGGACCGGTCCGAGGTTACGTGGGATAAGATACACCAGACGGCGGGCTTGCTGCCAGAATAATCAAAAAAACCGGCCCCCGGCGCACCGACGGGTGCATCAACGGATTCTGGTTATGCATCGGGGGACACGTACCGATCCACTTCCGCTCCGGCGGAAGCGGCTTGCAGCCTTCGCCCGTCAAGCGGGCTGCGGCCTGCCAGGCCGGGACATGTCTCCCGGCGAGGGCGCGGCCGGCGGAATCCGGCCCCGAACGGGAACACGAAGTCGTTCCGGCGCGCACCCGGGGACATGACCGGAACGCGAAGCCGTTCCGGACCGTGTCCCCAATGGCGGTGAAATAAGGGTTGAAAGAAGCAGCCTCCTTTGTCGATATGGGGTGGTGAGAAAACCGGCCCATACCGAAGGAGGCTGTCTATGTGTATCGTCCAGTCGCCGAAAGAACGTGAGCGAATTCGCAGGATGTTGCGGCAGGCCCCTCTGGTGGCGTTGCGAGAGCGGTTGACGGACCGGCTGATTCTGCCCGCGTGCCTCTTCGCCGTCTGAAATGTCTCGTATCTCGTATATGTGTGTTGGTTTCATATCATCCTCTCTTTCGTTACTCATATCTCATTCTTTCTATTCTATCTCTATTGCACCTGGATTTTC
>JAWODX010000418.1:0-5435 GCA_046483085.1 Planctomycetota bacterium | reverse complement strand
TCGCGGGCGAGACGGTTCCGCTCCCCGCGTTCGGGCAGCCGCTGGTCCAGCACGTCCACCCCTCGGACGTCGCCCGGGTGATCCGCCTGGCGATCGAAAAGCGCGCCGCGTCGGTGGGCCGGGTCTACAACGCCTCGTCGCCGCGGGCCCTGACCTATCGCGGCCTGTTCGTCTTCCTCCGCGACCATCTCGGCTCCGCGTCGCGGCCCGAGCCCATGAGCCTCGAGGACTATGAGGAGGAGTTCGGGCCGAACGAGACGGTCCGGCAGCACATGATCCAGTCGAGCTGTGTCGACATTCGCCGGGCCTCCGCCGAGCTCGGCTACGCGCCGGCGTACACCGCGCAGCAGGCGGTCGTCGACGCCCTCTCCGACCTGATGGCCCGGGGCGAACTGGAGAAATGAAGGAGAGCGCCATGTCCCGTGTGCCCGTCGCGCTGGCTCTCGTCTGCTTGATCGGCAGCGTCGCGTTCGGCGGGGACGTGTCCGACCGGGCGCTGGTCGAAGGGATCGTCTCGGCTTCGCTGATCGTCCGCGGCGAGGTGGGCGAGGCCGCCGGGACGTTCAAGGAGGGCCGCGTCCCGTTCCAGAAGTTCAAGGTCACGGTCGCCGAGGTGGTCCACGCAGAGGATCCGGACGCGGGCGAGGCACCGAAGAAGGGCGCGGAGATCATCGTCTACGACGGGGCGAACATCGGCAAGGGCGACGACCGCCTGATGTTCCTCGGCGCGGCGTCGGAGAACGGCCGGCCGGTCCACGCCAGCGTCGACGACGCCGAGGCCGCCCGGAAGCGGGTCCGCGAGCTCCTGAAGATCCGGACGAACGCGGGGAGAAAGCTGGGCGGCAAGAATCGCCTCGTCGCCGCGGTCTTCCTCGCCCACGAGCTGCGGCCCCTGTACCGGGCCAACGCCGAGGGCAAGGGCCTGAAGGCCGGCGGGCAGGTGCCGGACGAGACGAAGGAGAAGCTGCTCGCCGCACTTGTGTGGGCGTTCAAGGAGTCGGCGAAAAAGGACGCGACGCCCGACCGGAAGCAGTTGACCGAGATGCTGCGAACGATCCTGACCGGGGCCGGCGGGCTCAAGGAGTACAACACGCTCCAGAAGCGGCTGGCCCAGCACTGGACGAACCGGCTGAAGACGACCGAGCTCCGGAAGAAGCAAAAGCTCGCCCGGCTGGAGCTGGTCGTCAAATCGGCGGAGAGAGAGAAGAAGCAGGAGGACGAGAAGGAGAAGCCGCAGAAGCAGAAGGCCGTCGTCCGCCTCGGCCAGCAGGGCGTCGCGCGCCAGGTGCTCGTCGCCCGGGCGATACGGGCCGCCCGGCAGAAGGCCCAGGAAAAGAAAGCCGAGAAAGCGGAGAAGAAGGAAGAGCCGGAGCCCGTTCCCGTCACCGACCAGCCGGTCAACGGCCTCGCTCTCGAACTGAAACCGGGCCGGGAGACGTACAACCTGGCGGAGCATCCGGACCAGCCGATCGCGATCCGCGCCACGTTCCGAAACGCCGGCAACCGGCCGATGCGGATCAACACCTACCTCATCTTCGCCAGGCTCGGCTCCGTGCACGTGCACAGCCCGTCAGGAAAGCACCGAACGTATCGGGACACCGAGGCGCTGCACGCCGACACGATCCCCGCCATGGGCACCTGGTCGTTCAAGCGGCTGAAACCGGGCGAGACGATCGCCGTCCGCCACGAGCTCCCGGCCGACCTGTTCCGCCAACCCGGGCGCTATCGGCTGACCCTGGCCTACAGCAATCCGTACGGCAAGCGGTTCGGGCTGTCCGACGCGTGGACCGGGCGGATCGCGGCCGATGCCGAGCTGACCATCGTCAAGCAGTCGGCGCCCGAGCCCGAGCCGCCCGAGAAGGAGCCCGAACCGGAGAAGCAGGCGGACAAGAAGCAGACCGCCGGCCGGGTGATCGAGCTGCCCGAAGGAACGGTCCAGGTCCACGTCGGCGGCGGAGCCCCCGGCGCGAAGGTGCAGGTCATCATCGACGGCGAGGTCGTGAAGCCGAACGCGCCCTGATCGGCGCCCGCCGCCCGCCGCTCACTCTGTCTCCCCGGCCACCCGGCGCCCGATGAAGCCAGCCCGGCGAATCGCGATCCTCGGGGAACCGGACGCCGCCGCCCGTTGTACGCGCGCCCTCGCCGGCGAAGGACAGGTTGTCCGGACCACCGCCGACCCCGACGAGCTGCTCGCGCTGCTCGAGCGCGGCGAGGCCGACGAGGCCGCGCTCTGCAACCCGGAGGCCGGGCTGGGCCGGCAGCTCGAACTCGCCGACGCGGCACTGCGGGCCGGCGCCGACGTCGCCCTGCTGCGGCCGGCCGTCCCCCACGGCATCGCCGGCCTCGGCCTGATCCGCAAGCATGCCGGGCGCGAGCCGCTCCTCTTCCTCCCCGCACGCCGGATCACCCCCCGCCTCCCGCTCGTCAAGCGCCTGTTCGACGTCGTCTTCTCCGCCGCGGTCCTCCTGCTCGGGCTACCCGCCTGGCTGTTCGTGGCGGCGGCCATCAAGCTCCAGGACGGCGGGCCCGTCTTTTTCGTCCAGGACCGGGTCGGCGCCGGCGGCCGGCACTTCCGCTTCGTCAAGTTTCGCACGATGGCGCCCGGGGCCGACGCACATCACGCAAACTTCGAGGCGGAGCACCGTGAGGACGGCCACCTGTTCAAGCTGCGGGACGACCCGCGCCGGACGGCGGTCGGACGAGTGCTCCGCCGGTTCAGCCTCGACGAGGTCCCCCAGTTCCTCCACGCGCTCGCCGGGCAGATGTCGGTGGTCGGCCCGCGCCCCCCGCTCCCCTTCGAGGTCGAGCGGTACGAACCCTGGCAGCACCTGCGGCTCCGCGGCTGGGTCGGGCTGACCGGGCTCTGGCAGGTCTGCGGCCGGTCGGAGATCCGCGACCTGAACGACATCGCGCTGCTCGACGCGCTCTACCTCCACAACCACAGCCCCCTGCTCGACCTCCGCATCGTCCTCCGCACCGTCCACGTCATCCTCTCCCGCCGCGGCGCCTACTGACCGGCCGCCCGGCAGGGGCCGCTGCGGCCCGGCCCCGCTCACTCCTGGCCTTCGCCCGCCTGGACGCGGGAGCGCATGTGGTTGGAGAGCCACATCTCGGCGAGGAGCACCGCCAGCATCACCCCGGCGAAGTGCGAGGTCAGCTCGGCCCGGACCTCGGACCCGCAGAACGCATCGAGCAGCTCGGCGCGGGTCGAGGCGACCTCGACCGACCGCCCCTTGACCAGCGACGCGAGCTCGTCCGCCGTCTCGAACCGGGCGAGGTCCGACTCGGCCGTGTCCACGTTCGCGGCGAAGTACAGCCGGTCGGCCCCCCGGCCCTCCGGCCGCTGGACCTCGACCTCGTACACCCCCGGCCGGCCGACGATGCCCAGGTTCAGGCGGCCCTCGGCGAGCCGCCCGGTTACGTCCTGCGCCGTCCCGGCGCCGACGCGCCGGAACACGATCTTCCCGACCGCGACCGGCTCCGGAATCGGCAGCGACACGGGCGAGCCGACGGCCACGTCGCGCGAGGTCTGCGCCGTCCCGGCCAGGTACTTCAGGCTCTGCTGGACGAGCACCGGGTACGGCGCTTCGCCGGGCAGGGTCGTCCAGTCGGTGTCGCACGTGCTGGCGAACACGAGCACCCTCCCCGCGCTGTGAGTACCGGCGACCATCGCCGGGTCGCCCGACGTGAACCGGATGACGACCTCGGCGCCCTCGCCGGGCCGGAGCGCGAGGTACCGGGAGAACCGGCCGCTGGCGAGGTCGCCGTTCCGCCCGCCCCGGAAGATGTGAAGGATCTCGTGGCGCAGCCTGCCCGGCTCGAGCCGGGTGTATGGGTCCGGGTCGACCGGCTCGCCGACGGCGCAGGGGAGGAACGCTTTTTCTCCGCGGCCGGCGTAGGCGTAGGCCTCGGCGGTGACCTGGTCCCCGGCGAAGACGATCAGGCCGCCGCCCGTCGCCACGAAGTGCCGGACCTTGTTCCACGCGCCCCGCGAGATCGTGCCCACGTTGCAGAACGCGATGACGTCGACGCCGGCGAGGCCGTAGGAGCCCAGTTCCGCCGGCCGGACCTCGGTCACCCGGAAGAGCTGGCCGGGCACGACCTCCGTCGGCGGGAGCGCGGCCCGGAGGAAATACGCCTCGTCCAGCCGGGGGACCGGCGACGGCGCCCCGTTGACCAGGAGCAGGCGCCGGGCCGCGGTGGTTCGGAACGTGAAGGCGAAGCGGTCGTCGACGGGCAGGCGGCTGTTGGGCACGTCGAGGACCACCTCGCCCCAGTGCTCGGACGCGGCCTGGCCGACGGCGGCCTTGAACGTCACCTCCGTCAGGCCCTCGGCCTCGACCTTGACCGGCTCGGCCCCGTCGATCACCAGCCCGGCCTCCCTCTTCCCGCGCATCCCGCGGGTGTCGACCCGGGCCGTGACCTCGACGGGGGCGCCGGGGGCGGCGTCCCGCACGGGGTCCACGCCGAGCGCCGCCGGGTTCGCCGGCTCGGTGTGCCCGGCGTCGCCCACATAGAGCGAGATGTCCTCCGTCCCCTCGATCGGGGGGACCGCCGCCGGCCACCCGTTCCGCGTCAGGTCGGTGAACAGGAAGATCGACCTGCCCACGCCCTCGACGTCTTCGAGCAAGGCGACCGCCTTGCTCACCGCGGCCGAGCAATCGGTCCGCCGGAAGGAGAGCGGCGCGTCCTGGATCTGCTCGCGCAGCTCGGCCAGGTCGTACGCGTGGTCGAAGTCGTGGATCACTTCGCGGGGCGCGTCCTCGACGAGGAGGAGGCAGACGCGGCTGTCGCCGACGGTGAACTGGTCGACCGCGGCCAGGGCCATCTCCTTCGCCCGGTCGAGTGCGGTCATTCCGGGTTCGACCTCGTAGCCCATGCTGTACGAGGTGTCGAGCAGGAAGACGGCGGTCACGGTGGCTTTCGCCTGGCGGGCGTCGGCGGAGGCGCCCTCGACCCAGGGCCGGGCGAGGATGAACGCGAAGAGGAGCATGGCGGCGATGCGGAGGAGCAGGAGGAGGAGCTGCTTGACCTTGAACCTGGCGGAGCTGCGGCGGTGCGAGGCGCGGATGAACCGGAGGGCGGGGAAGGGGGTCGGCTTCGGGCGGCTGCGGGCCGCGAGGTGGATGATGATCGGCGCCGCCGCGCCCACCGCCAGCCACAACAGCCCCGGGTTCATGAAGCTCGCCGGATCGAACGCGCCCACTGGTGCTGCGCACCTCCAGCAGCCACAAAGAAGGCGCCGAGCGACGCTGGAACGTCTCCACAAAAGCATTCACCGGCGACGAAAAGGGCAATGTCAGCGGACTCGAATGCGTGGAAGTCGAATGGGAAGGCCACCGGGGAGGGCGCAGCGAGCCGGTTCCGCGGGAAGACTGCTGGCCAAACCCCAGATCAGGGAATTTGCCTTTCAGACTCAATTGTTTGAAAACTAC
>JAWODX010000284.1:0-16254 GCA_046483085.1 Planctomycetota bacterium | reverse complement strand
TCCATGTACCCCGCCCGCGTCCCCGTCCACGAGCTCTTATACAGCGGGTACACCTTGCACACGAGCTTCTTCTGCCCGCCGTAATCCTTCTTCCCGAAAAACGGCGAGACGTACTGGAAGTCGGCGATGTCCGGGATCCGGACCACGCTCACGCACTCGCGCGCGCCCCTCGCCGCGTCCCGGATCTCGTGACTCACCAGCTTCGCTCCCTTCCCCATGTGCTTCACCCGCTCCTCGATGGTCTTCTTCTCCAGGAGATCGGCGAGGTCTCGCTTCGGATCCCCCTTGTCCTGGGCCTCCAGGAGCCGCCCGGAGAACTGCACGCGCTCGGTGATCGTTGCGCTGCCGTCCTCGTGGAGCTTCACGTGCGTCTCGATCTGCAGGCAGCCCGCCGCAAGCAGAGACAACGCCGCGACGGCTGTCAGGCGCCTGGGGAGCATGGTTCCCATCCCGAATTGTGTTTGTGGCCGGGAGCAGCGCCATTATAGCACGCGGTTCGGCGGCCGCAACGAAATCCGTGCCTGAGCGCCACGCTACGACCCCCGACCCCGGTCCCCGACCCCGGTCGTACCGGCTCGCCCCCGCGCCGGAAGATGGCCCAGGGACGCCGCCGACAGGCTGGCCGACTGCCGGGCGGCCTGATGGACAGCAACGCCATGATGACGATGGACTGTTGGGGGGACGGGAGACCGGGGCCGCCGAAACGTCGTAAGCCTGGTGCCGAGGGCGGGATTCGAACCCGCACAGCCTGTTCGGCCACTAGGTCCTGAACCTAGCGCGTCTGCCTGTTCCGCCACCTCGGCCGCCAATGACCGCCAGCCAAACGCGATTGTAACCCGGTCTCCGACCGATTGCAAGTGAGTTTGGCCGGTCTCACCTTCCCGCGGGGGCCTCCGTCGGGCGGGCGCGGGACGTGGCACGCGGTCCGCTGTGCCGATGCCCGGGCCGAGCAGGTGGGCCGTTGACCCCGCCCACGCGCGCTCAGGTCGGACCGGGAGCCGGGGAGCTCTTGACGCCGGCCGAGTGCGTTTGAGCCGGCGGTCGGGGGGCCGGCGCTGTCATATTGGCGTCGGGGGTGGCCCTGGCGCCTGCCAAAGTGACACGTCCGGGCCGGCCTGGCGTGTCACAGGAGAGGGCCGCCCGAGGGATAAGCCTCGGCAGAGGAAGCCGTTACGGACAATTCAGGAAGAACGGGGCGAATCCGGCCGAATCCGGCACGGGATTTGTAGTTACATCCTCTTCCGGTTATGATATCGGTCTGTCCGGATTCGGGCCGGACCGGTCGGCCGGACGGCGCGGTGACACCGGACTTTGTGTGACGATTTGAGGAGGAAGGGGCTGAAATGGCAAAACAGATGGCCTTTGACGTGGAGGCTCGGCAGGCGCTGAAGGACGGAGTGACGAAGCTGGCGCGAGCGGTGCGGAGCACCCTCGGCCCGCGCGGCCGCAACGCCGTGCTCCAGAAGAGCTGGGGCAGCCCGACGGTCACCAAGGACGGGGTGACCGTGGCCGAGGAGATCGAGCTGGAGGACAAGTACGAGAACCTCGCGGTCCAGATGGTGAAGGAGGCGGCGTCGAAGACGAGTGACGTGGCGGGCGACGGGACGACGACCGCGACCGTGCTCGCCGAGGCGATGTACCTGGAGGGCCTGCGGAACGTGGCGGCCGGCGCGAACCCGATGGACCTGGTCCGCGGCCTGCAGACCGCGGTCGGGAAGGTCGTCGAGAAGCTGACGGCCGACGCGAGCCAGATCGAGGGCAAGGAGGACGTGGCGAAGGTCGCGGCGATCGCGGCGAACAACGACCCCGAGATCGGCAAGATGATCGCCGACGCCTTCGAGAAGGTCGGCAAGGACGGCGTCATCACCGTCGAGGAGGGCAAGACCTCCGACACGAACGTCGAGGTCGTCGAGGGCATGCAGTTCGACCGCGGCTACCTCTCGCCCCACTTCGTGACGGACCAGGAGGCGATGCAGGTCGAGTTCCGCGACGCGTTCATCCTCATCCACGAGGACAAGATCAGCAACGCCCGGGACCTCGTCCCGCTGATGGAGAAGATCAGCCAGTCGAACAGGCCGCTGGTGATCATCGCGGAGGCGGTCGAGGGCGACGCCCTGGCGACGCTGGTGGTGAACAAGCTGCGGGGGGTGCTGCAGTGCGCGGCGGTCAAGGCGCCCGGCTACGGCGAGCGGCGGAAGGCCATGCTGGGCGACATCGCGACGCTGACCGGCGGCCAGGCGATCTACAAGGACCTCGGCCTGAAGCTGGAGAGCGTGGACCCGTCGCAGCTCGGCCGCGTGAAGCGGGTGGTCATCGACAAGAACACGACGACGATCGTCGAGGGGGCCGGCGCCCCGGGCGACATCAGCGGCCGGGTGAAGCAGATCCGGGCCGAGATGGAGACGACGACGAGCGACTACGATCGGGAGAAGCTGGAGGAGCGGCTGGCGAAGCTCGCCGGCGGCGTGGCCCAGATCAACGTCGGCGCGGCCACCGAGAGCGAGATGAAGGCGAAGAAGGCGCGGGTGGAGGACGCGATCCACGCGACTCGTGCCGCGGTGGAGGAGGGGATCCTGCCCGGCGGCGGCGTGGCCCTGATCCGGACCATGTCCGAGCTGGACGGGCTGAAGCTCTCGGGCGACGCGAAGACCGGGGCCGAGATCGTCCGCAAGGCGCTCTCCCGCCCGACGTATTACATCGCGGCGAACGCGGGCCAGGCCGGCAGCGTGGTCGTCGATCGCATCCAGAAGGGCGAGGGCAACTTCGGCTACGACGCGAACACCGGCCGGTTCGGCGACCTGGTCGCGGCCGGCGTGGTCGACCCGACGAAGGTGGTCCGGTCGGCGCTCCAGAACGCCGCCAGCGTGGCGTCCGTGCTCATCCTGAGCGACTGCCTGATCACCGAGGAGCCGGACGAGGAAGGCGAAGGCGAGATGCCGCCGGGCGGCCCGGGCGGCGGCATGGGCGGCGGCCCGGGCATGGGCGGCATGGGCGGCATGGGCGGCATGGGCGGCATGGGCGGCATGATGTAAAGCGGCTCGATTGCCGTCAACGGAGCGGAGGCAAGCCGTGGATCAGGACGTGCTGGACGAGGTGGTGCGGCGGATCGTCGAGGTGGCGAGCCCCGAGAAGATCATCCTCTTCGGCAGTCGCGCCCGCGGGGCGGCGCGCGGTGACAGCGATCTCGATCTGCTCGTGGTCAAGCCGTCGGACGAGCCGCGTTTCCGCCGTGCCGTTCCTCTCTACCTCGCGCTCCGCGACATCGACGTGGCGTTGGACGTCCTGGTCTACACGCCCGAGGAGATCGAGGAGTGGCGGGACGTCCGGCAGGCGTTTGTCACGACCGCGCTGCGTGAAGGGAAAGTCCTTTATGAAAGAGCCGCTTGATCTCGCCCGGTCATGGGCGCGAAAAGCAGAAAGTGATCTGGCCGCGGCGCAGTTGGCGATCCAGGCCGGCCGGGCGCTGGATGCTGCGTGCTTTCATGCACAGCAAGCGGCGGAGAAGTACCTGAAGGCGTACTTGGCCTCTCGCGGTACTGATTTTCCCTTCACGCACAATTTGGCCCGGCTTGTGGACGTGTGCTCGCAAGACGCCGCCGAGTTCAACGAGCTGCTGGCGAGCGCGGCTGAGCTTACACCCTACGCGGTCGAGCTGCGATACGACGATGGTTTCTGGCCGGACACGGAGACGGCGAAGTCGGCGTACCGCTCGGCAATCAGGATAAAGACGTTCGTTCAGGAACGGGTCCCTGAGCGGGGCCGCTCGGAATGATGGGCCGCGGAGCGTTTGGCAAGGTACCCGCGACGTGGGTGGTATAACCCAAGAAGAGGAGGAAGAGGAGCGATGGGAGTGAGACCGCTCGACGACCGGGTCGTGGTGGAGATGCTGGAGGCCGACGACGTGACGGCCGGGGGCATCGTCCTGCCCGACACGGCGAAGGAGAAACCGCAGAAGGGCAAGGTGGTGGCGGTGGGCCCGGGGCGCGCGCTGGCCGACGGCGGCCGCGCCGACCCGGCCGTCCAGGTGGGCGACGTCATCCTGTGCGACAAGTTCGGCGGCGACGAGGCAGAAATCGACGGAAAAGACTGTCGCATCCTGCGCGAAACCGATATACTGGCGATCATTGAGTAAGGAGGCAGACCGACCATGGCGAAGGGAAAGCAGTTGATGTACGATGACGCGGCCCGGCGGCGGGTGCTCGCCGGCGTGGAGCGGCTGGCCCGGACGGTCAAGACCACCCTCGGGCCGGCCGGCGGCAACGTCATCCTCGACAAGAGCTGGGGCAGCCCGAAGGTCACCAAGGACGGGGTCACCGTCGCCAAGGACATCGAGCTGGAGGACCCGTTCGAGAACATGGGCGCCAAGCTGATCCACGAGGCGGCGACGAAGACGAGCGACGACGCGGGCGACGGGACGACCACGGCGACCGTGCTCGCCGAGGCGATCTACAAGGAGGGCCTGAAGATGGTCTCGGCCGGGGCCGATCCGATGGCGGTGAAGCGGGGGATCGACGCGGCCGTCGCCGCCGTCGAGAAGGCGATCTCCGAGCTCGCCACCCCGGTCAGGGGCAAGGAGGGCCGGGCCCAGGTCGGCACCATCTCGGCGAACAACGATCCCGAGATCGGCAACCTGCTCGCCGACGCCCTGGAGAAGGTCGGCTCGGAAGGCGTGGTCACCATCGAGGAGGGCCGGACGATCGACACCACCCTCGAGGTCGTCGAGGGGATGCGGTTCGACAAGGGCTATGTCTCGCCCTATTTCATCACCAACGTGGAGACCCTGGAGGCGGTGCTGGAAGAGCCGGTGATCCTGCTGCACGAGAAGAAGATCAGCAACCTGCGCGAGTTCGTCCCGCTGCTGGAGCGGGTGGTCTCGTCGGGCAGGTCGCTGCTCGTGGTGTCGGAGGACGTGGAGAGCGAAGCCCTGGCCGGGCTGGTGGTGAACAAGCTGCGCGGGGTGTGCAAGTGCTGCGCCGTCAAGGCCCCCGGGTTCGGCGACCGCCGCAAGGCGATCCTCGAAGACCTCGGCATCCTCACCGCCGGGCAGGTCATCTCCGAGGACCTGGGCATCAAGCTCGACGCGGTCGAGCTCGACCAGCTCGGCACGGCGGAGAAGGTGATCGTCACGAAGGACCACACGACGGTGGTGGGCGGCGCCGGCAAGAAGTCCGACATCCAGGCCCGGTGCGACCTGATCCGCAAGCAGATCGAGACGACCACGTCGAACTACGACAGCGAGAAGCTGCAGGAACGGCTGGCGAAGCTGACCGGCGGGGTGGCCGTGATCCACGTGGGCGCGGCGACCGAGACGGAGATGAAGGAGAAGAAGGCGCTGGTCGAGGACGCGCTGCACGCGACGAAGGCGGCGGCGGAAGAGGGCATCGTGGCCGGCGGCGGCGTGGCCCTGCTGCGGTCTGTCGGCGCCTGCAAGGCCGTCCGCGACCGGGTGCGGGGCGACGAGAAGATCGGCGTCGACATCATCGTTCGCTCGCTGTCGGCCCCCCTGCGGCAGATCGCCGACAATTCGGGCCTCGACGGCGAGGTCGTGGTGAACGAGGTCTCCGAGCTGAAGCAGAACGAGGGCCTGAACGCCCTGACCGGCGAGTACACCGACCTGGTCGGGGCCGGGATCATCGACCCGGCGAAGGTGGTCAAGGCCGCCCTGGCCAACGGGGCGAGCATCGCCGGGCTCCTGCTCATCACCAACATCATGGTGGCGGAGCTGAAGGAGGAAGAAGAGGCGGTCGCAGAGAGCGTCTCCTGACCGAGGCGCCGGGCGGCCGCTGCGTGCCGGCCGGGTGCGGGCCCGGCGGGCGTGGGATGCGTGTTAGGGAAAGGGGTGACCGTGAACGTGTTTCGAAACACCGTGGCTTTTCTGGCTGTTTTCGCCCTGCTGCTCTCCGGGGGGGCCGGACCGGCGGCAGGGGCCGCTGACCAGGCCGTCCAGGCGGAGATCGCGGTCCTCGCCTCGCCCGAGCCGCCCCCGTCCCCGCCCGCCCTGTCCGCCATCAGCGAGGACGACTGGCCCGCCAGAAAGAACGAGTACTGGGTCCGGCGCCGGCTGCGCGCCCGCAAGCGGCTGACCGCCAGGGGCCGGAAGGCCGTGGCTCCCCTGCTCGACCTGACCTTCGACAACGAGAACTGGGCGGTCCGGACCGCCGCGCTCACCGCGCTGAACGCGATGACGGACGACGCCCTCGAGGGCGTCGGGGCCCGTGTGGTCGGCCTGCTCGACTCCGACCAGCACACGGCCGTCCGGTATCTCGCCGCCCTCCTGGTGGGGAAGACCGGACACGCCGACGCGGCGGCGCTGAAACAGCTTTATGCGTTCACCAGGGAGGAGAGCCGCGTGCTGCGGACGGTCGCCGCCGACGTGCTCGGCCAGTTGAGCCGGGTCCAGAGCGCGAAGGTCCTGCTCGACCTGCTGGAACGCGAGGACCGATTCGCCGCGACACTGCGGGCGAAGGCCGAGCCGCTGACCGACGAGGAGCGGGCCGCGCTCGACGACAGCAAGATGGTGCGCCTGCACGTCGTGGAGGCGCTGGGCCGGCTGGGCGCCGCGGTCGACGTGGTCCCCGCCCTGATCGTCAAGCTGGAGAGCAAGGACCTGAACGAGCAGCAGGCGGCCGCCCGGGCGATCGGTGCGCTGCTGAAGTACGACATCACCGGCCGGCCGGCCTGGGGCCTGCCGCACCGGCGCGCAAAAATCATTGACGCGTTCAAGGCGTGGTGGAAGAAGATCAGCGGGGCGGAACGGCCGCCGGCCCAGAACAAGGAGCTCGGCTTCTGGATGAGCGTTGCCGACAACAGGGACCTGGAGAACGACATCCGGCTCAACGCCGCGCGCCAGATCAAGCGGATCGGCGTCCGGGGGAACCTTCGGATGGCCCGGGACCTGGTCCGCGTGATGTACCACGCCGAGCGGATGGACCTGCGCCAGGCCCTCGTGGAAGCGGCCCGGAGATTCTCGGGGATCCCGCTCGAGGCCCGCGAGAACGACGCCGCCTGGACCCTCGAGGTCAATCGGTTCTGGAAAGCGCTCCGAGACAAGATGTAGAAGATGCCGGGGTGCCCCAGGATTGATTCCCTGTCATGGCGAAGAAGAACTACTACGACGTGCTCGGCGTCTCCAAGGATGCCGACACCGATGACATCAAGAAAGCGTTCCGCAAACTCGCCGCCCGGTACCACCCGGACAAGAACCCCGACAACAAGAAGGAAGCGGAGACGAAATTCAAGGAGGTCGCCGAGGCCTACGAGGTCCTGAGCGATCCCGAGAAGCGCAGCCGCTACGACCGGTTCGGCCACGAGGGCCTGAAGGGCACCACGATGCACGACTATCGCGGTGCCAGCGCGGAGGACATCTTCGCCTCGTTCAGCGACCTGTTCGGCGGCGGCGGCGGGGGCGGCGGGGACCTGTTCGGCGACCTGTTCGGCACGCGGGCCGGCCGGCGCCGGCGCGGCCCCCGACGGGGCGTCTCCCTCGAACACGGCCTGACCCTCACCTTCAAGGAAGCGGCCTACGGGTGCAAGAAGCACGTCGACATCACCCGGCACGAGACCTGCCCGGTCTGCCAGGGCAGCGGCGCCGCCCCGGGGACCAGCCCCCAGACCTGCCCCACCTGCCGCGGGCTCGGCGAGGTGCAGCAATCGCGCGGCTTCTTCACCATGCGCTCGACCTGCCCCCGCTGCCGCGGCAAGGGCACCGTCATCGAGACCGCCTGCCCCCAGTGCGAGGGCGTCGGCCGCGTGCGACGGACCGTCACCATCGACGCCACCATCCCGCCCGGCGTGCAGGACGGCCAGACCCTCCGCCTCGAAGGCCAGGGCGAGGTCGGCGACCCCGGCGCCCCGCGCGGCGACCTCTACCTCCACCTCTCGGTCAAGCCGCACCCGATCTTCGAGCGGCACGGCGCCGACCTGGTCATGCAGCGGGCGATCAGCCCCAGCCAGGCCGCCCTCGGCGCCCGGATCGACGTCCCCCTGCTCAACGGCAAGACCGCCACCGTCAAGGTCCAGCCCGGCACCCAGTCCGGCCAGATCTACAGCCTGCGCGGCAAGGGGATCAAGAAGCTGCGCGGCGGCGGGCACGGCGACCTCCTCGTCAAGGTCGTCGTCCGCACCCCGACCAGGCTCACCCACGAACAGGAAGAACTCTACCGCCGGCTGGCCGAGATGGAGAACCAGGACGTCAATCCCCACCGCAAAGGCTTCTTCGACCGGCTGAAAGGAACATTCGTGGATTGAACGGAGTCCTGAGCGATGACCAGACACCCCGATGACGTGACCGAAGAACGAAAGAGACGGGCCCGGGAGGCCCAGCGCGCCAAGCAGGAGATCCTCAAGCAGCACGGGCAGGAGGCGGAGCAGGAGCCCGAGGCCGAGCCCGCGGAGGAGCCCGGCCGGGGCGACGGTTTCGAGACCCAGCCCGCCGAGCGGCCGGGGGCGCCCCCCGCACCGCCCGAGGAAAAGATCGCCGAACTCGAGCGGAAAGTCGCCGAACTCGACGACAAATACCGCCGGGCCGTCGCCGACCTCTCCAACCTCCACAAGCGTTCCCAGCGCGAGCGCGACCGGGCCGGCGCCCTCGCCGTCGCCGACTTCGTGGGAAAGCTGCTGCCGGCCCTCGACAACATGTCGCACTCGCTGGGCGCCGCCGACGAGAGCCACGACCCCGCCGCCATCATCGAGGGGTTCAAGCTCGTCGAGTCCCAGATGCTGCGCATCTTCGCCGACAGCGGCGTCGAGGCCATCGAGTCCGTCGGGCGCCCCTTCGACCCCGAAGTCCACCACGCCGTGACCACCGAGGTGACCGACGAGGTGCCGCCGGGCACGGTGACCGAGGAGCTCGGCCGCGGGTTCCGGATCGGCGACTTCGTCATCCGCCCGGCACAGGTGAAGGTCGCCGCCGCACCCGCCGAACCCGAACCGGAGGAAGCCGAGGAGACCGAACCATGACCCGGCCGCCGCAGAAGCCCGGCCCCGGCGCCGCCCCGCCGAGCGCCCGGACCGTTCCACGCCCCCTTTTCAAGGAGCACTGATGCCGACCTACGATTACGAGTGCCAGGACTGTCCGCACACGTTCGAGAAATTCCAGTCGATCACCGCCCGCCCCGTCCGCAAGTGCCCCCGCTGCGGCGGCCGCGTCAAACGCCTGATCGGCACGGGCGCCGGCATCATCTTCAAGGGCAGCGGCTTCTACGAGACCGACTACAAGCGCAAGCGAACGGGCGGCGCCCCGGAGAGCGGCGAAACGAAGACCGACGCCGCGAAATCCGACGGCGAGGCGGGCGGCAAAGACGAATCCTCGCCACCCAAAGATGAGTCATAAACCCGACGTCCACCGAACCGTCTGCCCCGTCTGCAAACAGCCGGTCGAGCCCGCCGACCTGGCCGCCGACGAGAACTTCCCCTTCTGCAGCCGGCGGTGCAAGCTCATCGACCTGGGCAAGTGGTTCGACGGCGACTACGGCTTCTCCACTCCGATCGAGGAGGAAGACGAATGAGCCGCCCCATCATCGCCATCACCATGGGCGACCCCGCCGGGGTCGGCCCCGAGATCTGCCTCAAGGCCATCAACGACCCGCGCGTGCTCGGCGCCTGTGTCCCCGTCGTCGTGGGCAACGCCCAACTGCTCCAGACCCTCGCCGGCCGCCTGGGCATCCCCTTCCGGCCCGAGCGCATCCATCCCGACGACCTGGCCGAGGGCTTCGCGCCCGACGGCCCGACCGTCGTCGACATGCACACCCTGGTCATCGACGACATCGTCCCCGGCCGGATGGACGCCGCCTGCGGGCACGCCGCGTACGACTACGTCCGGTTTGCCATCGACCGGGCGATGACCGGCGACTTCGACGCCGTCACCACCGCCCCCCTCTGCAAGGAAGCCCTGCATGCCGCCGACATCCGCTTCCCCGGCCACACCGAAATCCTCGAGAGCCAGACCGGCGCCAGGGGCGTCGTCATGATGCTCACCAGCCCGCGCGTCACCGTCGCCCTCGTCACCGCCCACACCCCCCTGAGCCGCGTCCCCCGGGCCATCACCGCCGCCCGCGTCGAACAGGTCATCCGGCTGACGCACGCCAACATGGCGCTCATCCTCGAGCGCGCCCCGCGGCTCGCCGTGCTCGGGCTGAACCCCCACGCCGGCGAGGGCGGCCTGCTCGGGGACGAGGAACGGAAGGAGATCGCCCCCGCCGTCGACGCCGCACGCCGCGCGGACATGAACGTCGACGGCCCGCTGCCCGCCGACAGCGCGTTCGCCCCCGCCCCGCTCGACCGGTACGACGCCCACGTGGCCATGTACCACGACCAGGGGCTCGGGCCGTTCAAGACCCTCAGCTTCGGCCGGGGCGTCAACGTGACCCTGGGCATCCCGATCGTGCGCACCAGCGTCGATCACGGGACCGCGTTCGACATCGCCTGGCAGGGGGTGGCCTCGCCCGAGAGCCTCGTCGCCGCCGTCCAGCTCGCCGTCCAGCTCGCCGCGAACCGGTAAGAAATTATCTCAAAAGGTGGGGCGGACATTCCTGTCCGCCATCTGGCAGGCAAGAATGCCTGCCCCACCGACCATTGAGATAGTTGCTAAACCGCCGGCGGCCATTGCCACCCCATCGCAGGGAACGTCGAGCGATTCTTCCCCTACGCCCGAAGGAGCGCACCGAGCTTGGCGAGCACATCCTGAACCCCCTCCTCGGGGAGGCGACAGGAGAGCGACGCCTTCCGCGCCCGCCAGTCGAGGCTCTTCACCTGGTCCGCCAACACCACGCCCGAGACTTCGAGCCCGTCAGGGATAGCGACCTCGAACGGATATCCCTTGATCCGCCCGGTGATCGGGCACAAGATGGCGAGCCCCACCTTTTGGTTGTAGGCCTCGGGCGACAGGACGAGCGCCGGTCGGTGGCCCGCCTGGGGATTGAACGAAATCCAGGCCACGTCTCCGCGGTCCGGGCAGTAGGAACGGTCGCTCACCAGACCTCCCTGCCCGTCGCGTCCCCGGGATCGACTTCGGCGTGCCGGTTCTCGTCGGTCACACCCTCCAGCAGAGCATCCAGTGAGTACCGCGGCGCGGGCTGCGGATCGACGACCAGCCGGCCGTCCTTCATCCTCAGGTCGACGACGCTGCCGGAGCGCAGCCGTGTCTCTTTGGCGAAAGACCTGGGGATCCGCAGAGCCAGGCTATTCCCCCATTTTCGGATCTTCGTGTGCATCGTTCGCCTCCCATGTCCGTATACACAATGAAGATACGCCGTCCCCTGCCCCGTGTCAAGACAAAAAGAGCCGGTGGCCGTCGAGGGTGCATCAACGGATTCTGGTTATGGCATCCACGAAGCCAGACCTCGGCGCCGGCCAGAATCGTCGTCGTCCTCGGCGCTTCGGTCGGATCCCTGCCCGCGAAGAGAAGCACGAGCCAGAGCAGGAGCTGGCGCCACTCCCCTCACCCCCCACTTCGGTCATCAACTCGCTCGGACGGATCAGATGTCACGTCGGGGCCAGTTGGACCGAGAACTCCCCCACGTCGGTCTGCTGCTTCGCGTGTTCGATGGTCATGCTGACCACCCGCCCCTCCTGGTCCAGTTCGACGAGCACGTTTTCGTTGAGGTCTCTCGTTTCGACAATCTTCTCGTCGCTGAACGTGACGAGCAGCGTGTCGGTGTCTGGAAAGTATCTAACCTTCATTGTTCCTCTCCCGCGGGACAGAAAGTCGATGCACCTGCTACGCGGAGGGGGCCGACCGGCGACCTTGACCGGCGGGTTGACACGGGACGCGTCGTCGGCCGCCGGCTCGGCGACCGATACGCCGGCGCCCCGCCCCGGGCCTACGCTCCCGCCTCCAGCGCGGCCTGGGCGGCGGCCAGCCGGGCGATGGGGACGCGGTACGGCGAGCAGCTCACGTAGTCCATCCCCGCCGCGGCGCAGAACCGGACGCTCGACGGCTCGCCGCCGTGCTCGCCGCAGATCCCGATCTTCAGGTCCGGCCGCGTCGACCGCCCCTTCTCGATCCCCATCTCGACGAGGACGCCGACGCCGCCCTGGTCCAGCGACTGGAACGGGTCGCCCGGCAGGATCTTCTTGTCGATGTAATCGGGCAGGAACGTGCCGACGTCGTCGCGGCTGAACCCGAAGCTCATCTGGGTCAGGTCGTTCGTTCCGAAGCTGAAGAATTCGGCCCCCTCGGCGATCCGGTCGGCGACCACGCACGCCCGCGGGATCTCGATCATCGTGCCCACCATGTAGTCGATGTCCACCGTGTACTTCCGGGCCCGCTTGTTCTTCTGCTCGATCGTCTCGTCGGCCACCCGGCGAATGATCTTCTCCAGGTAGTCGAACTCGGCCTTGCTGCCGACGAGCGGGACCATGATCTCGGGCAGGACGTCGACGCCCGTCTTGGCCACGTTGCAGGCGGCCTCGATGATCGCCCGCGTCTGCATCTCGCAGAGCGACGGGTAGCTGATCGAGAGCCGGCAGCCGCGGTGCCCGAGCATCGGGTTGAACTCGCTCAGCGCCTTCACCCGGTCCCGGACCTTCCGCTGCGATACGCCCAGCCGCTCGGCCATCTCGCGCTGGCCCTTCGGGTCGTGGGGGGCGAACTCGTGCAGCGGCGGGTCGAGCAGCCGGATGGTGACCGGAAGCCCGTCCATCGCCTTGAAAATCCCCTCGAAGTCCTTCCGCTGATAGGGCAGCAGCTTCTCCAGCGCCGCGAGCCGGCTGTCGTGGTCCTCGGCGAGGATGAACTCGCGCATGGCCTGGATACGGTCGCCCTCGAAGAACATGTGCTCGGTCCGGGTCAGCCCGATGCCCTCGGCGCCGAACGCCCGGGCGGCTGCTGCGTCGTCCGGGGTATCGGCGTTGGTCCGCACCTTGATCTCGCGGAACTCGTCCACCCACCCGCTCACCTGTGTGTAGAGCTTGTAGATCGGGTGGTCGACGGCCCATTTCTCGCCGCGCACGACCGCAGCGACCACCGGCGAGGCCGTCGTCGGGATGTCCACGTCCGCCCGATCGTCCAGGTACACGGCGCCCGTCGAGCCGTTGACCGAGAGGTACTGGCCCTCCTTGACGACCATCCCGTCCACGGTGATCTGCTTCTTGTCGTAGTCGATGTTCAGGTCGCTGGCGCCGGAGACGCAGCACTTGCCCCAGCCGCGTGCGACGACCGCCGCGTGGCTCGTCATCCCGCCGGTCGTCGTCAGGATCCCCTGCGCCGCCCACATCCCGCCCACGTCCTCGGGGCTCGTCTCGTGCCGGACGAGCAGCACCCGCTCGCCCTCGTTCCCCTTCACCGCCTCCTCCGCCTCGTCGGCCGTGAACACCACCTTCCCCGCCGCGGCGCCCGGGCCCGCCGGAAGACCGTATGCCCGGTCGAGCCCCTTGTCCTTCGCCTTCTTCTCCTCCTTCGGGTCGAACACGGGGAACAGGAGCTGGTTCAGGTGGTCGCCCTCGACGCGACTGACGGCGTCGGACTCCGCGATCAGGCCGTCGTTCACCATGTCCACGGCCATGCGGACCGCGGCCAGGCCCGTCCGCTTGCCCGTCCGCGTCTGCAGCATGAAGAGCTGGCCCTCCTGGACCGTGAACTCGACGTCCTGCATGTCCTTGTAGTGCTCCTCCAGCTTTCGCATGATCCCGAGGAGCTGATCGTGGGCCTTCTCCCAGACCGGGCTCTGCTCGTTGGGCATCTCGCTGATCTCGTGCGGGGTGCGGATGCCGGCGACCACGTCCTCGCCCTGCGCGTTCGCCAGGTATTCGCCCATCGGCTCGGCGTCGCCCGTCGCCGGGTTCCGGGTGAACGCCACGCCCGTCCCCGACGTCTCGCCCATGTTCCCGAACACCATCGTCTGGACGTTGACCGCCGTGCCCAGCAGGCCGGTGATCCTGTTGATCTGGCGATAGCGGACCGCCCGGGGCGTGTCCCACGACCCGAACACCGCGTTGATCGCGTGCTCGAGCTGCTCCATCGGGTCCTGGGGAAACGGCTCGCCCACGTGATCCTTGTAGACCGCCTCGTACTCGCCGCACAGTTCCTCGAGCTGCTCGGCCGTCAGGTCGGTGTCGAGGTCCGCGTCGTACTTCGCCTTGACCGCCGTCATCGCCTCCTCGAAATGCTCGTGCGTGATCCCCGTCGTCGGGCCCATCACCACCGTACCGAACATGTCGATGAACCGGCGGAAACTGTCCCACGCCGCCCGCTCGTTCTCCATCTTCCCCGCGAAACCGACCACCGACTCGTCGTTCATCCCCAGGTTCAGCACCGTGTCCATCATCCCGGGCATGGAGACGGCCGCGCCCGACCGGACCGAGACCAGCAGCGGGTCGTCGGCGTCGCCCAGCTTCTTGCCCATCAGCGTCTCGAGCTTCGCCAGGTTCTCGCGGACCTGCTTCATCATCCCGCGCGGATGCTTGTGATCGTGCGTCGCGTAATAGTGGCAGGCCTCGGTGCTGATGGTGAATCCGGGCGGGACGGGGACGCCGATGTTGCCCATCTCGGCGAGGTTCGCCCCCTTGCCCCCGAGCAGCCCCTTCATCTCGGCCTTGCCCTCGGTCTGGTCGCCGCCGAAAAAGTACACGTATTTCTTCGCCACAACAGTCCTCCTCGTCGGAATCGGCCAACACAATGCGAAACAGGATGCGGATTGTATCAGCCCTCGTCCCACCTGTCAATCGCACCGGCGGCCCGCCCCCCTTTTTCGTACCCCATTGCGACAGAATGAGTTGCGTCGGAAGATGGGCCATGCGGCAAATCCGAAATCCCACATGGCAAGTCCCAAACAAATTCCAGGTACCAAACCGGAAATCCCAGACGACAGACGGCGCCGGGGCCGGATGTCTCTCTCCGCGGAGGACGCAGAGCACGCTGAGGACTTCGAATCCGGGTGATCTCCCATCAACCGCCACGAATGAACTCGGTCGGAGATGGCGGTCCGGCCGAGCCGGAACGGCATCTCCCCGAAGTTTTCCGGGAGAGGGGCCCGGGGAGAAATCCCCTTTTTCAGAAGGGGGCTCTCCCCGGCGTCTTCTTGCCTCTCCGGCCTCGCCTTCGCTGTCTCCCCATGTCCCTGTCTCCCCTGTCTCCCCCGTCTCACACCGCCCCACCAACCCGCCGCAGGAACTCCGCCAGGCGCCCGCCGCCCCGCATGCCCAGCCGCGTCAGCGCAAAATCGTACCGCACCGGATCGGCCGGCGCGATCGCCCGGAACCCCGCCGTGATCTCCAGCGCCGCCCGCAGGTCCGCCGACCGCCGAGCCGTCATCCCCAGCGCCAGCCCCACCCGGTGCATGTGCGTGTCCACCGGCACGATCAACCGCGCCGCCGGGACCGCCCCCCAGCCGCCCGGGTCCACCGCGTCCCGCCGAACCAGCCACCGCAGGAACAGGTTCAGCCGCTTGCACGCACTCCCCCGCGCCGGCGACGGCAGCAGGTGCAGCAGCGGCTCCCCCGCCTCCGCCACCAGCTCCCCCACGAACGCCGTCAGCGCCTCCCGCACCGTCTCGCCGTCGTCGTCCAGCCCCGCCGCGAAACACCGCTCCAGCGACCCGTACCGCCGCCGCACCCGCCCCGCCGCATGCAACAGAGCCGCCAGCTCCGCACCCGTCGTGAACCGATGCCGGAACCCCTCGAACCGACCCAGCAGCTCCTCGCGCGAGGCCGACCCGACGCACTCCGCCGGCGACTCGCCCAGCCGATCGAGCGCCGACCCGGCGTTCGCCAGGATCTGCGTCACCCGCCCGTACGCCAGTGCCGACGCCGCCAGCGCCGCCACCTCGCGGTCCGCCCGGTCGTCGTAGGGGGTCACGAGTTCGAGCGGATCCGGGTGCACGCACTCGCGCCGGTTATACTCCTCGTACACCGCCTCCAGCTCCGCCCGTGCCCGCCCGAGCTCGATCTTCGTCGACTCGTTCATACACTGATCACCCTATCGCAGCCGCCGCGCGGGCGCAAGCCAGGGGCGCGGGAGTGAACTCCCGAACCAACGTGAGCCGCGGGGCGAGGTTAGTGAGGCCCGTTCACGGACCTTCGCGAGCAGCGCCAGCCGGGAGGCCAGACCCCGCCTTCTGGCTGGGCGGCCTAAGTGCTCTGGTTGGGAAATACGATGACGTATTTCCTGTGCGGCGGGTTGCGGCAACGGATCGCCGCGCGAGGGGACAAGGCCGCGGGGACAGCGTACCACTGGCATGCTGCCGGCTGTCATGGCGGGCGTCTCGCCCGTCATCGGGCGGCGAGACGCCGCCCGACCAGCCGCCGCGACGGCGGCGG
>JAWODX010000160.1:0-7370 GCA_046483085.1 Planctomycetota bacterium | reverse complement strand
CCCCGCCTCGAAGCCGTCGCGGAAAGCGACGAAGAACATGCACGGCTCCATGGCATTGAAGTACACGCCGCAGGTGTATCCCGGCCGCGCCCGGCCGTGGGAGGTCCACGTGTTCGACAAGCACGGCCAGGTCCTCTACGAGGACGCGGCGCCGGGGACCGGGCGCATGGACGGGGTGATGATGGACGAGGACGACAACCTGTACGTCGTCATCGCCGGCGTCGGGCGCGTGAAGGGGCAGAAGTACTTCAACCCGATCTCGTGTTCGGTGTTTCGCATGAAACCCGGTACCAAGATCCTGTCCACGCGCGGCGCCCTGCCGCTCCCGAAGGGGAAGCGTCCGGACCGCCCGCCGGACGTCTACGGCGCCGACGGCGCGGGCGACATCTGGATCCAGGGCGCCGGGTGGGTCCGCGGCGGGGTCGGGTTCGACGGCAAGCGGGCCAAGTGCCACTGCCCGTCGCAGAGCCGCCCGGTGCTCGATCTGTTCGCCCGCCTGTTCCTGCCCGAGATCGACCGGTACAGTGTGCTCGTGCTCGACACGAACGGGAACGAGATCCTGCGGATGGGGACGTACGGCAACATCGACGACGGCCTGCCACTCATCGAAGAAGGCGGCCCGCCCGACCCGCGCTCGATCGGCGGCGACGAGGTCGCGATCATGCACGCCCAGATGCTCGCCGGCCACACCGATCGGCGGCTCTTCATCGGCGACCTCGGCAACGCCTGCATCCACAGCGTCAAGCTCGGCTACCACGCGACCGAGACGGTCGCGCTGAGGAACGTGCTGCAGGGCGACTGAGCCGCGAGAGGAGCATCCGCAGATTTCACAGATTTCGCAGACGCGGGGCAGGAATGGACGCAGATCGACGCAGATCCACGCAGATTGCACAGATTGCACACAGGGAACAGGAATGGACGCAGATCGACGCAGATTGCACACAGGGGTCAGGAATGGACGCAGATGGGCGCAGACTCCCACTGATCCGGGCTCTCATCCTCGCGCTCGCGCTGGGCGGCGGCGCAGCCCCCGCGCTCGAGCCGGGCCGGCTCGAGGTGCAGCGCAAGCCGGTCTTCGAGTTCGCAGCGAACCCGACGGTGACGCGGGCCGGCGACCGGGTCACCATCCGGTTCAAGGCCAGGGACTACTGCGATGCGACGGTCGCGATCGAGCACACAGGTGGCCGGATCCTGCGCCATCTGGCCAGCGGCGTGCTCGGCCCGAACGCCCCGGAACCGTTCCAGAAGAACTCGCTCGAGCAGGCGGTCGTCTGGGACGGCAAGGACGAGATCGGGCGGTACGTCGATGACAAGGCCAACTGCGTCGTCCGCGTCTCGCTCGGCCTGCGGGCGCGGATGGAGCGGACGCTGTTCTGGTCGCCGCACAAGAACCAGTCCCGCAGCAGCTGCCCGATCATGCGGGCCGCGCCCGAGGGCGTCTACGTCTTCTCCATCGGGATGAACAACCAAGTGCGCCTCTTCGACCACGACGGCAATTACGTCCGTACCGTCTACCCCTTCCCGGCCGCCAAAATGGGCACGTCGCCGCAGGACACCAGGGTCGAAGGCCTGAAGTGGATCCGCTATCCGCCGGACCGGCGGAAGCTGCCGTCGAAGCTGAACGGGCACGATCAGGACACGTTCTTCCGGACGTATAGCTTCGGGGATTTCGTCGTCGGCGAGGGCCGGATCTTCCTGCTCGGCGGCCGCCTCTGCCGGCTGGGCAAGGACGGATCGACCGGCGGCCTGCCGCTGATGGGGCCGAAGATCGGGATCCCCGGCCACAACCCGGACCGCGGCCCGACGACCGCGCTGCCCGGCGGCGCTGCGCTCAGCCCCGACGGGCGGGCGCTCTACCTGGCCGGCTACGTCTATGGCTGGTCGAAGCACGGTCACGCCCACAAGAGCTGGTTCCACGGCGTCTACCAGCTCGACCCGACGACCGACGCGGAGCCGACCGTCTTCGCCGGCGTAATGAAAAAGGACAAGAAGGGGCGCGGCAGCGACGACGAGCACTTCAACATGCCGGCCGACGTGGCGTGTGACAGCAAGGGCCGCGTCTACGTCGCCGACCATCACAACAGCCGCATCCAGGTCTTCACCCCCGCCGGCAAGCTGATCAAGTCGATCAAGACGCGCTGGCCGGCACAACTCCGCATCGACCCGGAGAGCGGCGAGATCTGGGTGTTCTCCTGGCCGCGCGTCGAGTACTACTACTACGACCAGACGTGGAGCAAGGGGCCGACGACCCTCACGCGGCTGGGACCGCTCGAGAACCCGGAGGTGCTCGCCCGCTGGCCGCTGCCCGTCAAGCAGAACTTCGGGCGCGGCGCCTACGCCGAGGTCGACTTCCACGCCGAGACGCCCACGATCTGGCTCGCCAACGACGGCGGCCGGTACATCAACCATCGCAAGTCGAATATCAAGCTGCTGCGGCCGGACCCGTCGGGCCGCAAGCTCGTGGCGGTCCGCAGCTTCGACAAGGACGCGCACCGGACGGTGCTCCGCGCCCGCCCGATCCGACACGGCCGACAACGCCTGTTCGTCAACCCGGCCACCGGGAAGGTGCATCTCGGCGAGCACACGCTCTACACCGCCGTCGCCTGCAAGTCGTTCTACGAGACACCGCTCATCGATCCCGCCACCGGCCGGATCACAATGGTCCAGCTCCCGACAGACCCGGAAGACATGGACTTCGACTACGAGGGTCGGGCATACCTCCGGACGTTCAACGCGATCACGCGGTTCGACTCGAACACCTGGCGGGAGATCCCGTACGATTATGGCGAGAAACGGGTGGTGCATCACGGCCAGGGCGGCGGCGGCGAGCGGAAGTACAGGGCGATCTCGGCGATCACCCTGCCCAGCGCCATCGGCGGGATGTTCCACATGGGCGGGGTCGGCGTCGCGCCAGACGGGACGGTCGTCGTGAGCTGCATCAACCCGAAACATCCGGCGGCGGACAGCCGGATCAAGGAGAAGAATGTGGCGGGCAACCGGGGCGGAAAGACGTACACCCCGCCGATCTATCCCGGCCGGCTCCGCGGCTGGGAGGTGCACGTCTTCGACAGGCACGGCAAGCTCTGGAAGGCCGACGCGGCACCCGGCTTGAACCACACGACGATGCTCCGGATCGACCGCGAGCGGAACGTTTACGCGCTCGCGGCCGGCGCGCCGTACATCAACGGCGAGCGATATTTCAACGGCCGCGGCTGCACGCTGATGAAGATCGTGCCGGGGGCGATGAAGGGGCTGACGGTCAAGGGCATTGTCCCGCTCCCGCCGGCCATGCGGCCGAAGCGGCCGGTGGACATCGCGCGGCCGGGCATCTGGGCCGAGGGCGCCGAGTGGCTGTTCGGCCCGGTCGGAGCCGAAGGCCACTACGGGAGCGGCGGGCACTGCTCGTGCTACGTGAACGGGAACTTCGATCTCGACTATTACGGCCGGTCGTTCGCGCCGGAGATCGACCGGTTCCGCGCCGTCGTCCTCGACGAGAACGGGAACGTGATCATGCGGATCGGGCGATACGGGAACGTCGACGACGGCGTGCCGCTGGTGAAGCCCGATGCCGACCGCCGCTGCAAACAGGGCTGGCAGCCGCCGAGCCCGCGTTCCGTCGGCGGCGACCAGGTCGCCATCATGCACGCACAGAACGTCGCCGTGCACACCGACCGCCGGTTCTTCCTCGCCGACGTCGGCAACCAGTGCATCCGCAGCATCAAGCTCGACTACCACACCACCGAGACCGTGCCGCTGAAACACGCCGCGGACGGCGACCACTGAACCGACCGAAGGGAGGCCTGCCGCGGGGCACCCCAGTGCGGACGGCCGGGAAGCGCCCCCGCGCGCACGAAAAGCCGCAACCGCGCGACACGCCCTGCCATCCCCGTGTCGCTGAAAAGAGATGCGGCGCCCTCGGGTTCGTCGGGTCGGCTCCCGCGCTCGGCAGGCGGATTACGGGAACCCATGGGTCCAGATGCCGCTGCTGGGGATGCCCACGGCGCCCGCGGCGTCGACGGATGGGTGCGGATGCGACTGCGCAGCATCCTCCGGAAGCGTCGGGGCCGACGCGGACGCGGGCGAGGAGACGACCATCACCGCTGGCCGAACGCCTTCTTCGCCGAGCGTGGGTTGTACTCCCTCGAAGCGGCCCATGCGGCGGTCCGTCAGTCCTCCCGGAGGTGAACCGCCGACTGGAGAGCCGTGTGCGGGAGAACCGCACGCACGGTTCGGAGGGGGGGGCCGGAACCAACCGGCCCTTCCTACCCCTATCGACCACCGCCTCCAGCGTCGCCTTCAGCAGCTTGGTAATGATCCCGGCCGGGATTCTCGGGTCGGCGACTCTGGCCCGGTCGGCCGGTTGGTACCGCCGCCGTCTCGGCGGCTGGTCCGACGGCGTCTCGCCGCCGGATGACGGGCGGGACGCCCGTCATGACAGCCGGCAGGATGCCGGCGGTACGCTCGCCTCCGGCGCAGCCTCCCAGGATGCGCGGCCATCGGCCCAATCCGCCGGACGAGAAATACGTCGCCGTATTCACGAGCCAGAGCACTCAGGGCTGCTACGCTGTTTTCTCTAACCGCAGAGACCGCAGAGGACGCGGAGCGAACGGGTTATGGCCTTTTTGCCGCGACGCGGTCGGTGTGGCCGGATGGGACAGCCCACCCGAACGTATCCTGTGCATCTGCATTGAGTTCTCTGCGATCTCGGCGTTCTCGGCGGTAAGTTTCCAGGGTTGTTATGTTAGTCGTACGTGAGCCCTTCCCAGGCGGCGTCGTCTTCGATGCGTGCGCCGACGTCGACCCCGTAGGCCTCACCGATCGGCTCGAGAATCCAGGCGCTCTCCTGCCAGGTCGCCCGCGCCGCGTCGCGCACGATGGCCAGCCCGGTCGACGTCATCTTCCCCAGCGGGGGGCGCGCCGGGCCGGCCGGCATGCCCAGGCCGGCCATCAGCGTCTTGATCGCGAGCGGGTTGCGGAACTTGTCGCGGACCATCCGTACCGTGCCGTCGGGCATCGCCCGCTCGTTCTCCGCCACCACGGTGACGATCTGGAACAGCGGCTCGAGGGCGTTGGCGATCTCGGCCGCCTGCGCGCTCTCGCCGGCCAGCGCCGCGTCGACCATCCGGGCCACCGCGGCCGGCGCCACGTTGCTGACCACCGAGACCACCCCGTCCGCCTCGATCCGCTCGTCCAGCATGATCTGGAACGTGATCCCGTCGTCGCCGGAGAGGATGTCGAACGCGTCGCCGACGAGCGACCGCGTCCGCGCCATCCGCTCGATGTCGCCCGTGGCCTCCTTGACCGCGGTCACGTTCGGACGCTCCGCGGCGAGGATCGCCAGGTCCTCCGGCGACATCGCCGCCCCGGTCCGGCCGGGGATGATGTACGGGACGATCGTGCAGTCGGGGCAGGCCTCGGCCACCCGGCCGTGATACTCGCGCCGCAGCTCGAGCGACGACGGGCCGTTGTAGTAGCAGTCGACCAGGAGCAATGCCTCGGCGCCCGCCTCGGCCGCGTGCCGGCTCGCCCGCAGCGCCTCCTTCGTCGAGTTGCTGCCCGTCCCCGCCATGACCCGGCATCGGCCGGCCGCAGCCTCGATCGCCGACTCGATCGCCCGGTCGTGCTCCTCCCAGTCGAGCGACGGCGACTCGCCCGTCGTCCCGACCGCCAGCACGCCCGAGATCCCCTGCTCGGTCTGGAACGCGATGTTGCGCCCGAATCCCTCCCAGTCGACGGACCGGTCGGGCAGGAAGGGGGTGACCAGGGCGGTGTGGCTGCCGGCCAGGTTCAGTCGGTCCATCGGGTGCCTCCTCCGCTCCGGGGTTGGGGCGACAGTCTATCGCCGCCGGCCGGCCGTCGCAAACGGAAGGCTGGCGGTCGGGCCGCACGCGGCCCGCGCGGCGGACTACTCTTCCACCTGCTCCAGGGTCACCGAGCTCTTCATCAACATGGGGATCTTGAGCTCGCCGGCGTTCGGGATGCCCGTCATCAGCATGGTCCCCTTCAGGTCCTGTTTCAGCTTCCCGCCCGTGGTCCAGCCGGTCGACTCGTCGATCGTCACCGTCCCCGTCTGCGTGCCCTTCAGCTCGTAGGACATGGTGACGGTTCCCATCTTCATCGGCTCGGCGTCCGGGCAGGGGCTGACCTTTGTGTCGACCTCGACCGTGGCCACGCCCTCTTCCCGCTTCTTGAGTGTCATCGTCTGTTCCATGGTGAGGGCGACCGGTCTGGCCACGCTCACGGTCTCCTTCCAAGAGTCGCCGACGCCGACCGCTTTCTCGGGGAAGAGCAGGCCGGTCAGCCGTGCCATGGTATGCTTCATCGCCTCGTCGCCGAACTGGGTCTTGAGCTGCTTCTCGATGTTCTTGCGCATCGGCCCCTCGGGAAGCTCCATCTTCTCGATCACCCGGTCGAAGATCTTGTCGAGGCCCGTCAGCTCCGTCGTCTTCCCGAGCGGGGTGAACTTGGCCTGGAAGCTCTGGCCCACCATGGCGGCGAACCCGCGTGCGGCCATCGGCACGTTCTCCGGCGGATCCTCCGAGTCGTACTCCACGGTCATCATCGGCGCCTTCATCTTGTACTGCATCGCCTCGTACGTCACCTCGCACGACATCACCCCGTCGGCGTCCACGTCCTTGACCTTGAACGAGTAGGTCATGCCCATCGCCTGCTCGATCTCCTGCTTCTGACCGCCGAGCTGGGCCGGCAGCTTCTGGGTGATGTCCTGGTCCATCGTGGTCTTGACCCGGTAGACCTGCCCCCTCTTCAGCCGCAGCCGCAGGAAGACCTTCTTGCCCGGCCCCCGGAGCGGCGGCCCGCCGAACGCCTCGACCGCAGAGAACAACAACAACAACCCGCTCGCGCCCAACACCACCGCCCATGTCCGCCTCATCCCGACACCCTCCTTCCCGGTCCGCCAAAACGCCTACGGAATGCAAAACGCGGGCAAGGCAGACATTAATTACCGGTCATCCTGAGTTGTGCAGGGAGAAGCTGGGCCTTACGGCGGCTTTTTTGCGGGCATTTCAAATAATGGTAAGCTTAGTATCATAAGTAACTGTGATCCGAATGACAGCGAGATAGTGACAAAAGAATTGAATGCAGACATAGTTGAAGACGCAGAGCTGAAAGTCAGAGTCAGTCCAGCAGGCAGCAGCTATGAAATCATTTTGTCTGCTATAGACAGTAAAACCGGTGAGAAAAAAGGTGAAGTAACACGAAAGGGTATCAGCAGTGAAGAACTGGTGGGTAATATAGCGGTTGTTTCGGGATATCGTGGTAAGAACTCAAGGTACTGGGTCAAGGATTTGAGTGTCAGCGGCACGAAATTAGAAAGCCACGCAGACCGGGCTTTGGGACCGATATTCAGC
>JAWODX010000141.1:0-3387 GCA_046483085.1 Planctomycetota bacterium | reverse complement strand
CATAAGTGATTCTACGGGCATATCTGATGGTGCTCCGGTTCCGGGGATTGAATCAGGTGCGCCGGGGGCTGATACGCCACCGGGTGTTCCTGGAATTCCTGCGCCTGAAGCCAGGCATTCTTGCCTGCCAGATGGCGCACAGGAATGTCCGCCCACCTTTTGAGATAATTTCTAAGTCCTCTGCACGTTCTCTCGCCTTCCCGGCCGGAGATGCGCCGGGCCCGGCCCGGTCCCTGCCGCGCCGATTATAGCGCGGCGGCCGGCGGATCGACAGGCCGGTCGCGCCGTCGTGGGAGCCCCCGCCTGCTTCCATTTGCCGCGCCGTTCCTATACAATACCTGCGGGAGGGGAACGCATCAGCGAGGGGACGGTGATGGCGCGATCGGGCCGGTGCATGCGCGTGTTGCTCGCCGCGGCCTTTCTGCTCCCTGCGTCGGCCGGGCTGGCCGCGAACCGGAAGAAACCGAAGGACGAGGCGCAGCAGATCCGCACGATCGCGCACTCGGCGGAGGAGTCGGCGGTGCTCTCCGTCAAAGGGGAGTCCGCGACGCTGCGGATGGCCGCGTTCGGCTCGTTCGTTCGGAACGTCAAGAAGCCCGCGTCGGACCGGTGGCTCAAGGTCATCCGCGCGTTCTCCGCACAGAAGGGGATGTTCCACAAGGCGGCGCTGCTGCTGTCGACGCACCGGCGCCGGAACAAGCTGGTGGCGACGCTCGCCGAAAACGGCGACGGGCGCCTCGCCGCTGCGGTCGCACTGTGTGGAGCGCGGGCGCGGTACGTCGCCCACCAGCGCGCGAAGACGGTCGAGCTGGGCCCGGGGGAAGGACTCGACGAGGAGCATAGGGAGAAGCTGCTCCGCCGATGGAAGCGCCGCCACCGGCCGGTCAAGATCCCGGCCGAGCTGCTCGGGAGCGACGATCTCGCCACGCGCCAGCTCGCCGTCCTGGCCGCGGCCTACATGGAAGATGCCGAGAAGAAGGAGGCGGTGCAGGCGATCGGCGGGAACGCCCCCGGCCTGCTCGCCGCCAGACTCCTCTACCTGGCGATCGTGACCGGGGAGGTGGAGCCGGAGTCGGCCGGGGCCGTGTACCGGGTGAACCGGGACGTGGCCCGGCCGGTCACGCGGGTCGGCCCGGGCCTGTCGCGGTTCCGGCTCAGCCCGCCGGGCCTCTGCAACGTGTGCGAGGCGCTGGGCCACGGGGACGCCGAGACCGCGCTCCCGCGCCTCCATCGGGCGCTGTTCCACGCCGACGTCCGCGTCCAGGTCGAGGCCGCGCGGTCGATCCGGCGGATCGGTTCGGCGGACTCGGTGCCGCACCTGGCGAAGCGGCTGACGGACGCCGAGTGGCCGGTCCTGGTGGCCGTGTGTGCGGCCCTGGCCGAGATCCCCGACCGCGAGGCCGTCGGCCCGCTGATCAACCGGCTGGCGAGAGAACGGGGCCGGTTTCGGCTCGATCTGAACTACGCGCTCGCCTCCATCGCCGGCCGGCAGGAGGCGCACACGGCCCAGGGCTGGGCGACCTGGTGGAGAGGGGCGCGGGAGCTGTTCGTGATCGACCGGGAGAAGTCGGCCGCCTTCCGGAACACCCACCGCGTGCAGGACGTCCAGGTCACGAAGCTGGGGGTCTTCTACGGGCTGCCCATCCACAGCGAGCGGATCTGCTACGTGGTGGACACGTCGGTGTCGATGCGCGGGGCTCGCATCGCGTCGCTCCGCCAGAACCTCACCGACTCGATCGTCGGGCTCCGCCCGAACGTCCGGTTCAACATCGTCGACTTCGGCGGCAACGTCGAGCTGCTCCACCCGAAAGGCCTGGTCAGCCACAAGGCGGCCGCCGTCGACCGGGCCAAGTACATGGACCTGAGCTACGCCACCCGCTCGTTCGACGCCATGGAGCGCGCCGGCTGGCTGGCCGGCGTCGACACCCTGTACTTCCTCTCCGACGGGGCCCCGTACTACGGGCAGGTCGACGACTGGCCGTGGATCCTGTCGAACATCCGGCTGGTGAACCGGTATCGGCCGCTCGCCATCTACTCCATCGACTTCGATCCGAGCAAGAAGAACAAGCGGTCGATGGACCGTCTGGCGGCGGAGAACGCGGGGCTCAGCGTGTCGGCGGTGGTCGATGACGCGGACGCGGGCAACAAGTGAGGGAGGCGCACACGGGCGGCCTCACAGGTCGCGCGTATAGACCCGATACCGCTTGTAGAGCGTGGGGCTGATCGCGGAGAGGATCGTGTCGGCCGACTTGACGTTCCCCTCCGCCACCCACGAGATCTCGGCGCTGTCGTAGCCCGCCTCGATCACGCCCCTCGTGAACCGGTGGAAGAGCAGGGCGGTCACACCCAGGTTCTGGTATCGCGGCAGGCAGGCGGCGCCGAACACCCGCATCCTCCGAACGCGCCGCCGGCCGAGCAGCAGGCGGAGCCAGCCGAACGGCAACACCCGCCCGTTCATCCGCTGAAGAATCGGGTTGACGTCCGGCAGGGCGAGGATGCAGCCCGCGAGATCGCCGCGCACCTCGGCAACCAGGACGAGGCGCGGATCGATGATCGGCTTCATCTCCCGGGCCATCTGCGCCATCTCGGCGTCGGTCGCCGGCACATAGGCCCAGTTGTCGCGCCGCGCGGTGTTGAACACCCGCCCGAGCGCCGTCACCTCCGCCGCGTAGTTCGACGTGTCGAGCGGGCGGACCGAGATCTCGGGCCGCCGCCGTTCCACGGCCCGGGCCAGCCGGGCCAGCCGGCCGCTCGCGTCCGCCTTCTGCAGGAACTCCTCCGCCCGCGCGTCGTAGGCGTAGAGGTCCTGGGCCTTCGTCAGGCCCGCCCGCTCGACCAGCGCCGGGTAATAGGGCGGGTTGTACGGCATGAGCAGGGCGGGCCGGCGGTCGAAGCCGTCGATGAGCAGGCCGCACTCGGCGTTGACCGACGGGTTGAACGGCCCCTGCATCTCGGTCATGCCGTGCCGGCGGAGGTCCTCGGCCGCGGCGTCGAGCAGGGCCAACGCCGTGGCTGCGTCGTCCTCGCTCTCGAAAAAGCCCCAGAACCCGCGCCGGTCCTTGTGGTAGGAGTTGTGGCGGTGATTGACGATGGCGGCGATCCGGCCGGCCGGGCGGCCGCCCCGCCACGCGAGGTAGAGCCGCGCCTCCGCGTGCTCGAAGAACGGATGCCGGTCCGCGTCGAGCTGGTGGTCGACCGAGCGGAGGAGGGGAGGGACCCAGTGGGGGTCGCCCTCGTAGATGGACCACGGCAGTCGGAGGAAGGCGTGTCGTTCGCGCCACCCGGCCACTTCTCGGACCTCGGGCGCCGCCCCGCCGGGCTCTGCGTGGGCCACGGGACTCCCCTCAGCGCTGGCCGCTGGCCCGTGCGGCCGGGCTGGTGCGGGCC
>JAWODX010000130.1:0-4443 GCA_046483085.1 Planctomycetota bacterium | reverse complement strand
CGGCAGCCCGGCGCAATGGCCGGGCAGGCAGAAATGCCTGCCCCACCGGCCAGAGTCCGCCGCATCGGTGGGGCAGACATTCTTGTCTGCCACGACACAGGTGAAGGGTTCCGTACTGTGTTCCTCAGCCCGTGCCTTACGCCCATCCGCTTGCGACACTGTGGCGTTGTCGTGCTAGAACAGGGCCTGTTCGCCGATCCGCTGGGCGGAGAGCCGGCGCCAGCGGACCGACTCGGCCGCCCGCATCGAGTCGATCGGATTGTGGTCGTCGGTGAGCACGATGCCGCAGCCGGGGTCAGGCACGACGGTGAACCGCTCGACGGCGCTCGAGATCCGGTCGATGCCCGGCGTCCCCCCGGGCAGCGGATTGAACGAGTAGCTGACCAGGTCGTCGCGCCACCGTTTCTTCTCCAGCTCCTGCCGGATCGAGCGGTCGGCGCCGAAGAGGGTGATCGTCTGCACGTCGTTGTCGCCCTGGTTCTTGACGGCCAGGACGTGGCCGAAGGCGCGGCCCAGGGTCTTGTAGATCGAGGCGAAGGCGCGGCCCGTCGGGCTCCCGATGAAGTTGACGGCGAGCACTCCGTCGGGGGCGAGGACGGACTTCGCCGCGCGGAACGCCTCGAGGCTGGCCATGTGGAACGGGAAGGCGTCGCCCGAGTACGTGTCGATGACGCAGAAGTCGAACCTTCGGTCGCAGCGTTCGAGGTACTGCCGCCCGTCGGCGACGACGGCGTGGTCCCCGTCGTCGAAATCGAACCACTCGCGGGCGACGTCGATGATCTCCGGGTCGAGGTCGACGGCGACGACCTCGATCCCGTGCTCCGCGAACATCTTCGCCGTGGTTCCGCCCGCCAGGCCGATCAGCAGCGCGGTCCGACCGCGCGGATCCGGGACCAGGTAGGGGAGCAGCTCCTGGTAGTACCGGTGGTGGAGCAGGTCGCCCCGGTCGGTCCGGCCGCTCCGCTGCCGGGACGACATGCCCGTCTGCTGGATGCCGTTGACCACGAGCAGTCGCTGGCCGCCGATCCCGCTGCCCTTTTCCAGGACGAGGATGCGGCCGTAGGCCGACTGGCGGGCGTCGAGCACGGTCACCCTCTCCCCGTCCGCCACGTACGTGTCGCCCACCTCCAGGCTGCGCGGCCCGGGCAGGACGGCGAGGATGAACGGGATGGCGAACGCCACCCCGCCTTCCCAGCCGACCGAGGTGATCACCCCGAACGCGCCGGTCAGCGCGGCGACCACGGCCGTCATCCGGAACCCCAGCGCCGGGCCCAGCGCGGGGATGAGGAAGAGCCCCGTCCCCAACGTTCCCGCCACGCTGCCCAGGGTCGAGATCGCGTACACCCCGCCCGCGGTCACCCCCACCCGGCGGCCGCGGGTGAGGAGCCGGATCACGAACGGGCTGATCATGCCCAGCAGGCACAGGGGGACGGAGAAAATGGCCAGCGAGCTGACCAGCACCCCCGCCCGGATGCCCAGGTTCTGGTACAACTGTTCGACCACGGACTTGAAGTGCGGGCAGGCGGCGACCAGCCCGCCCGCCGCGATGAGGATGCAGTGGAGGAACCAGGGGCGGGGGAACAGGTCGCTGAGGATGCCGCCGACGAAATAGCCGACCGCCAGCGAGAGGAGCGTGACCGAGATCATCGCCGCCCACACCGCCAGGCTCGACCCGTACCCGACGCTCAGCATGCGGGCGCCGAGCAGCTCGACGGCCATGACCACGGCGCCGCCCACCAGCGCGGTCACCAGGAGCCAGAGGCCGGTGAGCGTCCCCCGCCGCATCAGCCGTCCTCCTTCTCCGTCGCTGCCCCGGCCCCCGCCGCCGGCTTCGGCCGTTCCACGCGGAGCAGGCCGGTGTGCGTCGAGATCCAGAGGCGGGCGTCCTCGCCCGCGCAGAGGAAGCGCGGGTAGAAGACGCCCTTGATGTAGAGCTGCGGCTCCGGCTTCCCTCCGGTCGGCCCCCACAGGTAGTTCCCGCGCGACTTGTCCCACCGGTGCCTCTTGTTCACGCGCCGGACAAACCACGGCTGGCGGCCGCGGCGCGGGATGGTCTTCGGGCTCGCCTCGACCCAGGTCTCGCCGTCGTACCGCGCCGCCGGCCAGCTCTCGGTCCGCAGCCCCCGGCGCAACTGCACCGGCAGCACGCCGAGCGGCGAGGGGTCCGATCCCACCACGATGTTTCCCGCGTCGTCCTTCGCAATCCGGCTGATCGAACGCTGCTCGAGGGCGATGAGGAATTCGAACCGGCCGGTCTTCCGGTTCAGGCGGCTGATCAGGCCGCGGTCGGAGCCGACGTACAGCCAGTCGCCGTCCTCGAGTGCGGCGGTGGCGCGCCAGTAGAACCGGAACCCGAGTTCGAGGATCGGCCGCCACCGGCCGGCCCGCGGGTCGAACCACCCGACGCAGCCCTCGGTCACCGCCCAGTGCCGGTCCTTCCGGTGGAAGAGGCCGAGCACGCTGTCGTGGCCCACGCCCTTCAGCACCATCCGCCCGGTATTGGAGATGTTGAGCAGCAAGGGATGCTGGCCCTGGAGCCCGAGCTCCTCGGGCTGGTGGCGGGACCGCGCCTGCCACTCGTCGGTCAGCGAGTCGCGCGCGGCGAGCTGCTCGATCGACGGGTAATAGCCGCAGAAGTACTTCTTGGGGAAGAGCCGTGTCACGGCGAAGAGGCGCCGCCGACCGGCGCTGAGAGCGGTGACCGCCTGGGGCACGAGCACGTCGTGGCCGCGGGCGCCGTCCTGCCCGAGGATCAACCGCTTCTCGAACGTAGGCATCGGCACGGGGACGCTGTTCCACGTCCCGTCCTTCCGCCGATAGCGATGCAGGCAAAAGCCGGAGGCGACGAAGATCCGCTTCTTCACGTACGTCATCCCGGGATGAGCGGGCTTGCTCTCGTACTTGCCTTCGACGCTCAGCAGCCAGAGCCCGTCGTCGGTCGGGGCGACGCAGGGGGCGTGCTCGGTCTTGTGCCCGCCGATCTCGGACCAGGTCTGCCACTTCCGGGTCTCGAGGTCGAGCCGGCCGATGCCGCCTCCCTGCGTCCCGTCCGGCTTGCTGATCGGTTCCACGCCGACCCAGACGGCGTCGTCGGTCGGGGCGAGCAGGCGGCAGCGGCCGGTGGGCACCGCCGGCGGCGAGTGGACGACCCGCTCCTCGGTCTCCGGGTCGTATTCGCAGACGCCCTGGGACGAGAGGAACCAGAGCCGGTCCTGCCAGGCCGTCGGGTTCCAGGCGTTCCGGGCGAGGCGCCGCCACGCCCCGTCCCGAAGCTCGTAGAGGTCGCCGTAGGACCCGACGTAGATCCGGTCGCCGGCCGCGGCCGGGCCGTAGAGCAGGTGCCGCGTCTTCCGCGCCCAGAAGGGGAGCCAGATGCCGCGCCCGACGTGCTTCCTGATCCGCTCGGCCGTGGGAACGGCCGGGGCGGTCCGGCTGATCTTCGCCGGACTCTCCACGCGGAACGTCCCCGTGTCGGCGATCACCCACACGCCCTGTGCGGCGGGCAGCAGGCAGGCAAACGCGTTCCGCAGGCCGGCCAGGTCGATGACCCGGCGGCCGCCGACGGCCAGGGCGGCGACCCCGCCGCGCTCGGCCGTGTGGCGATAGACCATCCAGACGATCTCCCCGTCGCTCCGCAGCTCGTAGATGGGGTGGTCGGGCAGTCCGTGGCGCGCGTCGTACGAGCGGACCAGCCGCTTTTCGTCGAGATCGATCTGCAGCAGGGCGTTGTCGGTGGCGGCCCACAGGAACCGGTCGTCGCGGGTCCAGGCGACGATGCGCGAGGCGTAGGCGTAGGCGCGGCCGTCGACGGCCGCCGCCCCGCGGAGGTTCTTCGGGACGGTGGCGTTGACCAGTGCGGGCGCGACGACGCAGTAGTTGCATCGCATCCGCCGCCACTGTTCGTGAGCAGCGGCCATCTCGGGGCCGATGAACCGTTGTACGGTGATCCACGGCTGCCCGTCCCGGGTGGCGACCCGGCCCCGCACCTGCGTCTTCTCGCCGGCCATCGACTCGCCCAGCGCCCGACCCTTCTCGTCCAGCACGACGTGATAGTCGGCCCCCCGGTCCGCCGCCAGGGTGACGGCCGTGATCTTCCCCTGCGCGCTCCGGGCCGCGTGGACCAGCCCGGTGATGCGCGTGTTGTCCCGCTTGCCACCGGCGAACGCCGGGGGCGCCAGGAGGCCGCACGCTGCCAGCAGAAAGAGCATCCCGCGCCAGCCGCGCCTTGATCGGGCCATCGACGTGCTCCCAGGTAAACCGATGCGGCCGGCGCCGCACCCCGAGCCGCTGTCCGCTATTCTAGCGCCGACCGCGCCGAAAGCCAAGCCCGGCTCCGCGTGAGGCATTTGCGATGTCCAGTATGATCAAGCTGGCGTGACTGTAGCCGGCCTCCATGAGGCCGGAGAAGGGCCGAGGTCATGGACCTCGGCTACAATTTGTGAT
>JAWODX010000102.1:0-5053 GCA_046483085.1 Planctomycetota bacterium | reverse complement strand
CCGCCAGACCGCGGCGTCAACGTCGTCGTAGACGAAGTCGGGATTCAGCTCGCTCATCGCCGGTTTCTCGTGCGACAACCCGCGTTGCGTCACGCGGGCGGGTCACCCCAGTCGGGGACGTCGAGCACCTCGCCGTCGCGGAGGACGGACTTGTGCGCCATGACGCCGGCCGCCATGTACCGGACGGCGGCCCAGGCGCTGATGGCGGGCACGCGGTCATTCGCCACGGCATCGACGAACTCGTGGACGAGATACGCATGCGAGCCGCCGTGCCCGCCGTAGGCGACCGACTCGGTCGAGGCGTCCCGCCACGCGGCCGCGACCTCGTCGGGCAGCGGGTCGCGCATCTCCTCGACGGGGATCGTTCGGCCGCCCTCCTTGTCGAACCACATCTCGTTCCGGAAACAGGCCTGCGTCCCGTACAGGTCGAACCCCTCGTGTCCGGGATGGCCGATCTCGCGATGCTCGCGGAGCAAGAGCGTGGCGCCGTTCGACAGGCGGAACAGCGCGGTCTCGTCCGACGGTCCGCCGCCGAAGAACGGATCGCCGTCTTCGTTGTATGAACCCCACGCGCAGACCTTGACCGCGTGGGCGTTCATCACGGACATGGGCCCGCTGACCGAGTGGGTCGGATAGTGCATCGGCCCGCCGACCGCGCCGCGGGCGGCGTACTGCTTCGCCTGTTCGAGCCATTCGCGGCCGGAGGCCGAGGCCGTGCGGCTGCGCTGCACGTCTTTCAGATTGCAGCTCGGGCTCTCGAAGTCGTGCAGGTATTCGCCCTCGGCGTGGACGAACCGGCCGAACGCGCCGTCAGCGGCCTTGCGGCGGCAGAACATCGTGCCCGGCCGGTAGTAGGTCGTCTCGCCCAGCATGTAGTGCCGCCCGGTCCTGCGGCAGGTCTCGACGATCCGGTCGCACCAGTCGAGGATTTCGTCGCCGTCGGGCAGCGTGATGATGGGCACGGCGCTGTAGACGTGCTTGCCGCTCTCCATCGCCTGGACGCACTGGGGCGCGTGGAGCCAGGGCTGGGTGATGATGGCGAGGGCGTCGAGGTCGGCCCGGCAGATGTCGTCCAGGGTCTCGTAGGCGTCCGACGGGTCGAACTTGTCCTGGAACCACGGGGCGTCGGCGAACCGGTCAACCCGGTCGGGCTCGCGGTCGCAGAGGGCGACCCGATCGACCAGCGGATGCTTCTTGAAGAGTCCGGCGAACGACGAGCCGAACGAACCCAGACCCACCAACCCGATGCTGATGCCCATTGAGCCTCCCTCGACGTGCTGTGTTCACGGGCCGGCCGCTCACCGGAAGATCGGCCGAGCGGCCCCCGCCCGTCCTCAGTCCTTTTTCTTGTCCTGTTTCTTCTGCCTGTCGACGGTGCTCGGCCGGTAGACGTCCTTCTCGGGATCGGCCGTCCGCTTCCCGCCCCGGCCGAAGTCCAGGGTCTTGCCCTTGAAGTACTTGTCGAAGTAGTAGCGCGACGGCCGGAACATGAACTCGGGGGCCCCGGCGTAGAAGCGGAAGAGCGGGACGCTCCCGGAGTAGCCGCAATTCTGCTGGATGTTCGGACCGTTCAGGTGCATCTGGAGGAGCTCGACCATCACCTCCTCGTTGCTCAGGAAGTCGCGGCCGGACCGGTCGCGGTCGTCCCAGGAAAAATCGATCAGGTGTCCGCTGTGGGGCCGCGTTCCCCGGTCCCGCTGGCCGGCCCGGCGGACGACGACCGGGCCGTAGCCCTCGAACGTGAACTTGAGCCGGAGTCCTTTCATCATGTCCTGGAAGATCGGCTGCAGATGGCGGTAGACCTGTGCGTCAGCCGGACTGGCTTTCTTGTGCGATGGTTTTCCGTGCCTGCCCGACACGCGGAACTGGACGGCCATCCAGCCGGCCCGCTTCCCGTTCCAGACGTTCCGATACATCGGCCACTCGCGGCACTCGATGACGTGATGCTTGGGGTAACCCGCCGTTCCCACGTACGGAGACACGTACTTGAAATCGGTCAGCTTCGGGATCTTGAACACGCTGACCGCTTCCCGGGCGCCCCGCTCCGCGTCGCGCACCTCGTGCCGGACCAGCTTGATCCCCTTCCCCATGTGAGCCATCCGCTCCAGGATCGCCTTCTTGCCGAGCAGCGACGCCAGGCCCTTCTCCGGCACGCCCTCGCCGCGGAACTCGAGCAGGCGTTTCGAGAATCGCAGCCGCTCGGTGATCGTCCCGCTCCCGTCCTTGTGCAACCGGACGTGCGTCTCGAGCTGGAGACAGCCGGCGAGCGGCAGCACTAGCATCAGCGCAGCGAACCGCCGACAGAAGGGCCGCAGCAGCGGGTCCGGTCTCATGTCATTCCTCGATGCAGGCCGGGCTCACCTGTTACCGCCATTATAACCGCCGCTCCCGGCGCGTCTAACCGAAAACCACGGCGGGCGGACCTTTTCAGAACCCGAGCGGCGCGCCCAGGTAGGGGAGCTCGGCCCGGACGAGCCGGCCGTCGAGCTCGCCCACCGGCCCGCCGGCCTCCCGGGCGAGAGCAGCGGCGATCCCCGCCGCCTCGCCCACCGCGTGCATCGTCGCCATCACGCGGGTCGCCGCGTGCGCCTCGAACGTCGTCGAGATCGCGCGACAGGCCACGAGCAGGTTGTCGAAGTTCGCGGGCTGCAGGCAGCGGAACGGGACCTCGTAGTATCGCTTCGGCCGGTAGCTGTCGGCGTCGGGGCCCGCGTGCGGGTCGGTCGATCCGGTCGGGGCGTGGATGTCGATGAAATACCCGCTGCGGGCGATGCCGTCGTCGAAGCGAGCGCCGTCGATCACGTCGTCCCGGGTCATCCGATATCGGCCCCGGATGCGGCGCGTCTCGCGCACGCCGACATGCGGCGCCAGCGACTCCAGGTAGGCGCGGCGGAACTCGGGCACCTCGGCGGCGAGCCAGCGGGCGAGCCGGTCGGCCTGTCGGCGCCCTTCGATCTCGACGCGGGTCAGCTCTTCGCCGGTCAGCGCCGGCCGGCCCTGCATCCGGGTCGCATTGAAGTGGAGCACCCCGGGCCGCGGGTATTCATAGAACGCGACCCAGCTCCTGAACGGGAAGTCGAGCCGCCCGGCGGCTTTCGCCGCTCGGAACCGCTCGCCGACGGCGCGGCGTGCCGCGGGCAGCCCGTCCGCCAGCAGCGCGTCCTTGTCGATCCCGCCCATGTTGAACATCGTGGAACACGGCTGGCAGAGGCCGTCCTCGTCGCGCCCGACGTCGAACGGGACACCGCAGGCGGCGGCGAGGTCGGCGTCGCCGGTCGCGTCGACGAACGTGCTCGCGCGGAATTCGCGCAGGCCCGCCTTCGTGGCCACCCGGATGGATGCCACGCGCCCGTTCTCCGCCTCGGCGTCGACGAACCGGCCGTGGAAGAGCACCTGGACACCCGCGTCGGCGAGCAGTTCGTCGTAGACGACGCGCAGCACGACCTCGTCGAACGCGTCGTAGAAGCTGCCGCCCTCGCCGAACCGGTACCGCCGGGCGGCGCACCGGTCGCGGAGTCGGTCGAGCAGCTCGGCGAAGACGCCGCCGCTCAGGTCGCCGTCCCGACCGGTCTCGTGGTTGCGGTAGTAGTTGCCGAGGAACGGGTTGACGAGGCCGGCGGTGGCCATGCCGCCGGCGAAGCCGTGCCGCTCGATCAGGAGGGTGGGGCAGCCGCGCCGGGCGGCGGCGACGGCGGCGGCCGTCCCGGCCGGCCCCGCGCCGACCACGATGAGATCCGGTTCGCGCATCGGTCTTCGCCTTCCCGCCTCGTCGGCGTTCGGCCGGAACGCCTTTCGGCCCAATGCCGCATGGAGCCGGCGCAGGATACGAACTTGCCGGGCCCGCCGCAAGTGCCAGCAAAGGCGCGACGTGCTGCGGATCGGCCTGCCCCTCCAGCGCCGGTCCGCGCCGCCGCCTTCGTGCGAACGGTCCGCGCGGACTCGTCGTTGTGTTGCCTTTTTCTTTTGTCTAAAATGGATGAGACGGTCCACACGGTTGGCCGGGCAAGATCCCCAGGGAGGCAAGCTCGTTCCGAACTCGATGACACCAGTGGAAACCACCATCGTCGACGATCTGTCGGATGCGCTGCAGGGCGAGGTGCTGGCGGACGAGCTGGCCCGGGCCATGTACAGCACGGCCGCCGGCGTCTACGAGATCATCCCGCTCGCCATCGTCCGCCCGCGAGACCGAGGCGATGTCGCCAGGACCCTCGCCTGGTGCGCCGAGAACGAGGTGCCGGTGACCGTGCGGGGCGGCGGGACCAGCCCGGTGGACGGCTGCCTGGGCCGCGGGGTGATCCTGGACGTGGCCGCCCACCTCGGCGCCCCGTCCGAGGTCGACGTGCACGGCGATTTCATCACCGCCCCCGCCGGCGCGCCGTATGCGCTCCTGAACCAGGCGCTCGCGCCGTTCGGGCGGTACCTGCCGCCGGACCCCGTCGCCGGCGACTATCGGACGATCGGCGGGATGATCGCCACGAACGCCGCGGGGATCACGTCGCTCAAGTACGGCGCGATCATCGATTACGTCGAGTCGCTCGAGCTGGTGCTCGCCGACGGCACCGTGCTCGAGACCCGCCCGATGGACGTGCGGAAGAACGAGTTCAAGGACCTGGTCGCGGGGACCGGCCGCGAGGCCCGCCTGACCGACGCCGTCTACCAGCTCATCCGCGGCAACCGCTCGCTGATCCGGTCCCGCATGCCGAGCCTCCCCGTCAATTCGAGCGGCTATCGGCTCGACCGCGCGCAGTACCGCGGCGTGCTCGACCTGGGGCAACTGGTCACCGGCTCGGAGGGGACGCTGGCGGTGATCACGCGAGCGACGTTGTCCACCGCCGAGCCGGCCCCGATGGCCGGCGTCCTCGTCCTTTACTTCGAGACGCTCCAGCTCGCCGCCGACAGCGCCCGGCCGCTGCTCGACCCCGGCCCGTGCTCGCTCGACCTGATCGACGGGCGGGCGCTCGACCTCGTCCGCCGGGCACGGCCCGACCTCGCCCACTTCTATTTGTTTTTTTCTCGTATTCTTTAAACACATATTTTCCAAATTTCCATTGTG
>JAWODX010000040.1:0-7504 GCA_046483085.1 Planctomycetota bacterium | reverse complement strand
CGGCTCCTCCGGTCGCCCTCCGGGCTCCCTTCGTCCCCGCCACATCGCCCAGGCGCGGGCCTGCCCCCGCCTCCGCAAGGTGGATACGATGTTCCTGCGCGTTTCCGGCCTCATCCGTCGGCGGCATTGACTTGCCCCCCTGCGCCATCCTATACTGGAAGGCCGTTCAGAGGCGGATTTCGCGCCCCATTTGTTGCGAGTGGAACATGAAAGAACAGAACGCCTGCGTCGTGGGCATGCAGTGGGGAGACGAGGGCAAGGGCAAGGTCATTGACCTCCTGTCTGAGCAATTCGACGTGGTCGTCCGCGCCCAGGGCGGCAGCAACGCGGGCCACACCGTCGTCGTCGGCGACCGCAAGTTCATCCTGCACCTGGTCCCCTCCGGCGTCATCCGCGGCGCCAGTTGTGTCATCGGGAACGGCGTCGTCGTCGACCCCGACCAGCTCCGGGACGAAATCGAGGAGCTCCGGGAACGCGGGGTGGAGGTGGCGGGGAACCTGCTGGTCAGCGATCGCGCCCACGTCGTCTGCCCCTATCACAAGGCGCTCGACGCGGCGCGGGAGCAGGCGCTGGGCGACAGGAAGATCGGGACCACCCTCCGGGGTATCGGCCCGACGTATGCCGACAAGGTCGCCCGGACCGGCCTCCGCGTCGGACAACTGATCGACCAGACCGCCGCCCGCGCCTTCCTCCAAACCCACCTGCCCCTGGCCAACAAGGTCCTCCAGCACGTGTACGGCGCCGAGCCGCTCGATCTGGACGAGATGATCGACTGGGCGCTCCGCAGCGGCTCCGGGATCCGCACGATGGTCGGCGACGCGGTCGAGTTCCTCAACAACGCCGCCCACGACGGCGAGGCCATCCTCTTCGAGGGCGCCCAGGGGACCCTCCTCGACATCGACTTCGGCACCTACCCGTACGCCACGTCGTCCAACTCGTCGGTCGGCGGCATGGTCACGGGAACCGGCCTGCCCCCGGTCGAGCTCGGCCGCGTGATCGGAGTGCTCAAGGCGTACACGACGAGGGTGGGCGGCGGGCCCTTCCCTACCGAACTCGACGACGAGCTCGGCGGCCAGCTCCGCGAGCGAGGCGGCGAGTACGGCGCCACCACGCAGCGGCCGCGCCGATGCGGGTGGTTCGACGCCGTCGCCGCCCGCTACACCGCCATGCTGAACGGCGTCGACGAGCTGGCCGTCACCAAGCTCGACGTGCTCCGCGGCATGGACCCGATCCGGATCTGTGTGGCGTACGAGGTCGACGGACGGCGGACCGAGTCGTTCCCCGCCCGGGCCGACCAGCTCGCCGCCGTGCGACCGGTCTACGAGGAGATGCCCGGCTGGCAGACCGTGACGGCGGCCGGCGACACCCTCGACAGCCTTTGCCCGGAGGCCGCCGCCTACGTCCGCAAGCTCAGCGAGCTCGCCGACGCTCCCGTCAAGATCGTCTCCGTCGGCTCCAAGCGGAGCGAGACCGTCTTTGCCTGACGCCGACCGCCATCCACGGGGGTGAGCAGCATCTTGCCCGAACCGACCGCCCAGCTCCCGCGACACATCGCGATCATCATGGACGGGAACGGGCGGTGGGCCCGGCGCCGCAACCAGCCGCGCGTCGTCGGCCACCAGGCCGGCGCCCGCCGGGTCCGCGAAATCGCCACCGCCTGCGCCCGCACGGAGATCGAACAACTCTCCCTCTACGCCCTGTCGGTCGAAAACTACGCACGCCGCCCGCCCGACGAGATCCGCGCCCTCATGGACCTGCTCCGACAGTACACCATCGACGAACGACCCACCCTGATGGACAACCGCATCCGGTTCCGAGTCGTCGGCCGCATCCACGAGCTCCCGGCGCCCGTCGTCGCCGAGATCCGGAAGACCGAGCAGATGACCGCCGACAACCCGGGGATGACCCTCTGCATCGCCGTGAACTACGGCGGGCGCTCGGAAATCGCCGACGCCGCCCGGGCCCTGGCCGCCAGGGCCGCCGACGAAGAGATCGACCCGGCGACCATCGACGAGCACGTCGTCGATCGGCACATGTACACCGCTGGAATGCCCGACGTCGACCTGCTCATCCGGACCGCCGGCGAACAGCGGATCAGCAACTTCCTCCTCTGGCAGGCCTGGTACGCTGAACTGTACATCACCGAGACGCTCTGGCCCGACTTCGACGAGGCCGAACTCGGCCGGGCGCTCGAGGAATACGGCCGCCGCGAGCGGAAGTTCGGAGCCGTCACCCCGGGCCACGAGGAACAAGAGGCGTAATGCGAACCCGCATCCTCTGGGGGCTGGCCACGTTCTTCGCCGCCCTCGCCCTGTTCTGGCTCGACCTGCGCACGGGCGGCTGGGTGCTCCCGTGGCTGGCGATTCTGCTCGCCGGAGCGGCGCTCACCGAGCTGTACCAGATGATGCGCCGGGCCGGGCTGCGGCCGTTCTCGAACATCGGCGTCTCGACCGGCGTCGTGCTCATCCCCTATTACCTGTGGTTCTACCCGGCGGCCGAGGGGTCCGTCAGCGGAGAAGCGGCGGTGGCCCTGGCGCTGGCGCCCCTCGCGTTGTTCGTGTTCATTCTGTTGGCCCGTGCGGGGTCGGTGCGCCGCGATCTGGGGCCCCAGCTTCGCAACGCCGCGGTCACCGTGTTCGGGGTGATGTACGTGGCGGTCCCGCTCGCGCTCCTGGTGCGGCTGCGGTTCTTCGGTTCGGAGGGCTGGCACTGCGTGGCGGTGGTCGTCGCGGTGGCCAAGATCACCGACACCGGGGCGTATTTCTGTGGGAAGGCGTTCGGGCGGCACAGGCTCGCGCCGCGCATCAGTCCGAACAAGACGATCGAGGGCGCCGCGGGCGGGCTGGTCTTCGGCGTGCTCGCCTGGTTCGCGCTCGCTCACCTGATGGACATTGAGACCTTGACCCGGCCCCCCGTCGGTGTAATCATGTTGTCCGGGCTGGCCGTCAGCGCGGCCGGCCAGGCCGGTGACTTGACAGAGTCGCTCATCAAGCGGGCATGCGACGTGAAGGATTCGAGCGACATGCTCCCGGTGCTCGGCGGAGTGCTCGATCTGATCGATTCGCTGCTCCTGGCGGGCCCGGCGGGCTACGTCCTGCTCGTCGTGCCGATCCTTCTCCTGGAGACGATACCCGCATGACGGACGAGACCGTGCTGCTGAGAGACCGACGCGAGACCGAGCTGGTCCACGGCGTGAGCGACGTGAACCTGAAGCTGATCAAGAAAGCGTTCGGGGTGGACCTCACGTCGCGACAGGGGGCGGTCCGCGTGAAGGGAGATGGCGAAGGGGTGACCCGGGCGGCCCGGGTGCTCGAAGAGATCAAGGCCCGGGGCGAACTGGGCAGCCGGGTCGATCCGACGGAGGTCGAGCGGGTCATCGCGGCCGTGCGAAACGACGTGGACCTGCGGGCCGTGGACCGGATCGAAGTGTTCCGCAAGGGCGAGCCGGTCGTCCCCTGGACGCAGGGGCAGGAGCGGTACGTGTCGGCGATGCGCCGGGCCGACATCGTGTTCAGCATCGGCCCGGCGGGAAGCGGGAAGACCTACCTGGCGACGGCGATGGCCGTCTCGGAGCTCCGGGCCGGGCACGTCCGCCGCATCGTCCTCGTCCGGCCCGCCGTCGAGGCCGGCGAAAAACTCGGCTTCCTCCCCGGCGACATGCAGGCGAAGGTCAACCCCTACCTGCGGCCCCTCTACGACGCGCTGAACGACATGATGGACTTCGACCGCGTCCAGCAGTTCTGCGACCGGGGGATCATCGAAGTCGCCCCGCTCGCCTTCATGCGCGGCCGCACCCTGAACCATTCGTTCATCATCCTCGACGAGGCGCAGAACTGCACGGTGGCCCAGATGAAGATGTTCCTCACCCGCCTGGGCGCCAGCTCCCAGGCGGTGATCACCGGAGACGTCACCCAGACCGACCTCGCGCCGTCACAGGTCTCCGGCCTCAACCATGCCTTCCAGCTCCTCCAGCACGTGGAGGGCATCGAGTTCGTCGAGCTGACCGGCGGCGACATCGTGCGGCATCGGCTCGTCCAGGACATCGTCGACGCATACGAGAACGAGGCGAGGCAGAAGCCCGATGGCTAGGCAGCCGCGAAAAACGAGCAAGCGGCTCCGGGCGGCCGAGAACCGCGACAAGGCGTCCGCCAGCTCGCATGCGCCGCGCCGCATCGACGTCGACCGCGGCCTCGCCCAGGGGCTCATCGGACTCGCCGTCGTCGTCGCCCTCTTCCTCGTCATCCACCTGGACCAGTTCCGGGCGGACCCGTCGCGCCTGCTATTCAATGCCCGGCCGCTCGGCACCCTGGTCGTGATGCTGGCGGCGGCGGCCTTCCTCGGCGTCTATTTCTACGCGCATCGCCCGAAGATCATCCGCTCCAAGTCGCGGCTCGCCGTCTTCGGCGCCCTCTGCCTCATCCCCGTCCTCGTCGCCCGGATCTGCGCGCTCAGCGGGGCGACCCCCCACCTCGTGCCGATGGGGGCCATCGTCTTCATCATCGCGCTCTGCCACGGCACGCAGGTGGCGGTGACCACCGGGTTCGTGCTGGCCCTGCTGACCGGCCTGGCCCTGCGGCGGCCGGACACCTTCGCGGTCGCCGACCCCGCCGCCATCACGCTGCTCGGCGGGGCGCTGGTCTGGACGTTCGGCGCCCGCCGCATCCGAAAACGGCTCTGGCTGTTCAAGATCGGGTTCATCGCGGCCGCCATCCAGTTGTGGCTCGCGATCGGCGGCGAGCTCCTGCTCGGCGAGGCGCCCAGCCAGCAGGGCTTCTGGGCCGCGGCCAACGGCGTCATCACCGGCGCCCTGCTCACCGCCGTCCTCCCCATCATCGAATACCTGTTCAACGTGAACACCGAGATCAGCCTGCTGGAGCTCTCCGACCTGAACCAGCCGCTGATGCGGCAGCTCGGCCTCCAAGCGCCCGGCACCTATCACCACAGCCTGGTCGTCGGCAGCCTGGCCGAGACCGCCGCCGAGGCCGTCGACGCCGACCCCCTGATCGCACGCGTCGGCGCCTACTTCCACGACATCGGCAAGCTCCAGAAACCGGACTACTTCTCGGAAAACGAAGGCGCCCAGGGCAGCCGCCACAGCGAACTGTCGCCCAGCATGAGCGCCCTGATCATCGGCGCCCACGTCAAGGACGGCGCCGAGATGGCCGAAGAGTCGAACCTCCCCCGCGCCATCATCGACATCATCGAACAACATCACGGCACCTCGCTGATGGAGTTCTTCTACCACCGGAGCAAGGGCGAGAACGGCGAGGCTGTCTCCGAACAGACCTTCCGCTATCCCGGCCCCAAGCCGCGGACCCGGGAGGCCGCCATCATCCTCCTCGCCGACACCGTCGAGGCCGCCTCGCGCACCCTGCCCGAACCGTCCCCCGCCCGCCTCGAATCCTTCGTCCACAAGCTCGCCATGAAACGACTCCTCGACGGCCAGTTCGACGACTGCGCGCTGACCCTCTCCGACCTGACCAGGATCGAAAAGTCGTTCGTCCGCGTCCTCGCCGCGATCTTTCACAGCCGCGTGGCGTATCCGACCACGCAGCCGGAGGACAACGAGAGCTCGGCGCCGGCGGGCGAGAAGGCGGCACGCGTATGAAGATCGACGTCACGGACCTCCAGGACGTCTTGGAGATCCCGCAGGGCGCGGTCCGCCGTCTCGTGCGCACCGCCCTCGGCGATCTGCCCGGCTGCTACAGCGTGGTCTTCGTCGACGACGAGAGAATGACCGACATCAACCGACAATACCTCGACCGCCAAGGGACGACCGACGTCATCGCCTTCCCCTTCGAGGACGCACCGCTGACCCAGGACGATTGCGCCGGCGAGATCATCGTCTCGGCCGAACGCGCCCGGACCGAGGCCGATGCGCGCGGGCTCGACCCCCACGCCGAGCTCGCCCTCTACGTCGTGCACGGCGCCCTGCACCTCGCCGGGCTCGACGACCAGACCCCCGACCAGGCCGCCCACATGCACGCCCGCGAAAAGGAGATCCTGACCGAGCTCGGATACGACGTGCAGCGGCTCTGGAAGCCGGTCAAGGGCGAGAAGAAAACACGGGAACCCTAAGCCGATGGTCACGCTCATCGTCCTTCTCCTGGCCCTCGCGGCCCTGTCCGCCGCCGCCGAACACGCCATCGCCGAGGCGTCCCGGGCGCGAATCGACGACATGGTGCAGGGCGAGCGGCGCCGGCGCGTCGACCGGCTCCTCGAGAAGCACGACGAACTCACCATCGCCGCCATCATCTATCGGGCGACGTTCGAGACCGGCGCCATCGTCGCCCTCCTGTGGGCGACGATCCGGGCGGGGACGACGGTACTCGCCGCGCTGGGCTGGGCGCTTCTCCTCGCCGTCGGCGTCGTCGAGATCCTCCCCCGGCTCATCATCGCCCGATCACCCGAGCGCGCCCTGCTGGCGATGCTGCCCGTCCTCCACGTCCTGACCTTCCCGCTCCGGCCGCTCGCCGGCGGGCTCCTGCGCCTCTCGACCCTCATGCGGCAGGCCAGCCGCGAAGCGCCCGAAGAGGAGGACGAGGCGGCCGACGACATCCTGTCCGCTGTCGCCGAGGGCGAGAAGGAGGGCTCCATCGGCGGCGACCAGGCGGACATGATCGAGAACATCGTCGAGCTGCGGGACTGCGACGTGGCGGAGATCATGACCCCCCGCCCCGACATGACGTTCGCGGCCCTGAACGACCCGCTGGACGACACCATCGGCGTCGCCCTCGAGTCGGGCCACTCGCGGCTCCCGGTCTATCGCGAAACGCGCGACGACGTCGTCGGCGTGCTCTACGTGCGCGACCTGATCGCCGCGCTGGCCCCGGGCTCGACCCGGCCACCGACCGTCGAACGGCTCATCCGACCGGCGTCCTTCGTCCCGGAGACCATGCGCATCAGCAGCCTGCTGCGCCATTTCCAGGAGCGGGAGACGACGATGGCCGTCGTGGTCGACGAATACGGCGGCACCGCCGGACTCGTCACCATCAGCGACATCACCGACCTGATCGTCGGGGAGGTCCGCGACCACGACGAACCGTCCCGCGAGCCGACCGTCGACGTCCTCTCCGGGCACAGCCTCCGGGCCGACGGCCGCACGCCCGTCCGCGTCCTTAACGACGATTTCGGAACCACCATCCCCGAGAGCGACGAGTACGACACCGTCGGCGGCTATCTGCTCCACACCCTGGGCCGCGTGCCCGGCCCGGGCGAGCGACGGACCTGCGACGGAACGATCATCGAGGTGGTCGGCTCCGACCCCCGGCGCGTGGAGGCCGTCAAGGTCACGGTCCAGGACGGCCTCCGGACCGACTAGCACTACAACGCTAGACTGTCAGGAGCGGAAAGGCATAAGGCCTTGACAGAACAGACGCTATGCATCTCGCGTTGGGCTTTGCCGGTGGCAGACAAGAATGTCTGCCCCACCAATGCGATGGGCCGGTGGGGCAGGCATTCCTGCCTGCCCAGCCCATTCCGCGGGGTTTCCAGAACGCAGGCA
>JAWODX010000625.1:0-8641 GCA_046483085.1 Planctomycetota bacterium | reverse complement strand
ATCCTTTCCGCCGTTCCTCTGGGGGGCTACGTAAAACTTGCCGGGGAAAACCCGCAGGAGGAGATAAAGGGCAAAAAATATAGTAGTAGACCCCCGCCTTGCCCGCGACGATGGCCTGGACGATGTTGGGGTGGTTCAGGTGGGCGGCGGCCTTCCCCTCGCGAAGGAACCGGGCCGTGTAATCCTTGCTTTGGGCCAGGTTCGGCGGGAGGATCTTCAGGGCGACGACGCGGTCCACCGAGACCTGGCGGGCCCGGAACACGGCGCCCATGGCGCCCCGCCCGATCTGTTCGAGCACCTCGAACTTGCCGACCATTCGCCGCTTCGGGCGGCCCGCCTGATCTCCATTCGGATCGCGCGGTGGGTCGCTGCTCACGATGCTCCCTCGGAACTGGGCGAGGTCGGCCGAGCCGCGATATTATGGCCGCTGGGCTGGCGAGGTGCAAGAGGAATTCGTGCGCTCGTCACCGGGGGTGCGTCAACGGATTATAGCCGTTCGACGCCGCGCGTGCCGCTTTGCGGGTCGGGGGTGTTCGTTGGCCGTAGCCCCGGGCGTCGGCCGCCGGTCACAGTTCTTCGATCAGTGCGCCGAGTTGTTCGGCGAGCCGGCGAAACACGGACCCCCAGTCCCCGAGTTCCGGCTGGCGGAAGAGGCGCATCGTCGGATACCAGGGGGACGTATCTGCCGCGGGCAGCCATCGCCAGTCGGGCGAGAAGGGGAGGGCGACCCGGGTTCGGACGCCCAGTCCGCCCGCCAGGTGGGCCGCCGCCGTGTCGCTGGTCACGACGAGGTCCAGGTTCCTCATCAGGGCGGCCTGGTCCATGAACGGCCCGGGGTCGAGATCCGGGAGCTCGGCGAAGTCGACGACGTCGAACGCCGCGTCCGCCGGTTGTTTCCGGCCGGGGCCGTGCTGAAGGACGATCAGGCGGACGCCGTCCGGCTCGGCGAGCGGGGCGAAGTGCGTCAGCGGAACCGAGCGGTGGACGTCGCGCTGGAATTCCGGGTTCCCCTGCCAGTTGATCCCCACCTTGATTCCGTCGAGCTCGGCCAGCCGCCACCGCTCGATCAGCCCGGGCTCGGCACTCAGGTAGGGGACGTCGGCCGGGACCGACTCGGGGGTCGTTCCCAGGATCCCCGGGAGCGAGAGGAGCGGCGCCCGCCGGTCAACGTCCGGGAGCTCCTCCCCCGGGCCACGACCCGGTCGAGGTCGGCACAGCGCGAGAGGAGCGGGACCAGGGCCTCCTGGCATTCGAGGAGCACCGAGCCGACCCGGTCCGCGACCAGCGGCGCGTAGCGGACGAACTGGAGCGTGTCGCCGAGGCCCTGTTCGGTGTAGAGGAGCAGCGTGGATCGGTTGAACCGGGCCCAGACGTGGTCGGGCTCGAGCCGGAGCGCCTGCTCGTACCGGGCCATCGCGGCGTCGTACTGCGTCCGGACCTGCAGCGCGACGCCGAGGTTCGAGTGGTAGGCGGGATTGGCGTCGTCCAGAGCGATGGCCTTGCGGATGAGTTCGGCGGCCCGCTCGGGGCGGCCCCTCTGCTGGGCGAGGACGCCGAGCAGGCGGGTGGCGCCGGCGTGGTCCGGCTGGCGCTCCAGGATGCGGCGGTACCGGGATTCGGCCTCGTCGAGCCGGCCGTGGAACCACGTATGCAGGTGCGCCTGTCGCCCTCGGCTCGGGCGACGTACCCGCCGGCGCCGGATCCCTGAAATCAAGAGTCAGAGAGCATTAGTGGTCTCATTCACAAATACGATGACGAACGGTTCGCGGAGGAGAGCCCGCTGTCTCCGAGGTGTCGCGGGCATCTTGCCCGCGTGTCGCCGGGCCGACCCGCCGGCATCATCAGCCCCGCCGGGGCTTCAAACCCGCGCGTTCGTCGTGCCGGCGCGCCCGATGCGAATACGTCACCGTATTTGCGAATCAGAGCACTTATCGCAATGCCCGAGGAACCGCGGCGCACACCACGCGCCCAGGCCCGGATCGGCCGGCCCTGGCCTTCAAGCTTGACTCGGCATGGGCATTATGTGACAATCTCTGCCGCAATGGGAGACGGGACCAGGCGATTCCGGGTGGAGAAGGGCGACGCTTCGTCGCCGGCGGTCCGGGAGGCGGCGGAGCTGCTCGCGGCCGGCGGCCTGGTCGCGTTCCCCACCGAGACCGTGTACGGGATCGGCGCCAACGCCGACGACGAAGCGGCGATGGAGCGGCTCCGCCGAGTCAAGCAGCGGCCGGCCGGAAAGCCGTTCACCGTCCACATCGCCGACGCCGACCAAGTGAGCCGGTTCGTCACGCACGTTCCGGCGATCGGGCGGAAGCTGATGGACCGGTTCTGGCCGGGCCCGCTGACCATCATCTTCGAGCAGTCGCCGGGCACGGTCGGCCTGCGCCTGCCCGCGCACGAGACGGCCCGGGCGTTCATCCGGGCGGCGGGCGTGCCCGTCGTTGCGCCCAGCGCGAATGTGTCGGGCGAGGCGCCCGCGGTGACCGCCGCCGAGGTGCTCGCCCGGTTCGACGGGCGGATCGACGCGGTGCTGGCCGGCGGCGAGGCGGCGCTGCGGCAGGCCAGCACCGTCGTCCGCGTCGGCCCGAGCGGCTGGGAACTGCTCCGCGAAGGGATCATCACCGAGTCGATGGTCGAACAGGCGCTGCAGACGAACATCCTCTTCGTCTGCACCGGCAATAGCTGTCGCAGCCCGATCGCCGAGGCGCTCTGCCGCCGGGCGCTCGCCGAGCATCACGACGTGGCCGAGTCCGAGCTCGGCCGGCTCGGCTACGACGTCTCGTCGGCGGGGACGGCGACGGTCGCCGGCGGCCGGCCCAGCCGCGGGGCACTGGCCGCGGGAGAACAGGCCGGGATCGACATCTCCGAGCACCGCACCCAGCCCATCACGCGCAAGCTCCTCAAGAACGCCGACCGGATTTTCGTGATGACCCGCCAGCACCTGGCCGCGGTCCGGGACACCTGTCCGGACGCGGCGGCGGACACGGAGCTGCTGGACCCGGCGGGGGAGGAGATCAGCGACCCGATCGGGCTGCCCGCCGACCAGTTCGGCGACGTCGTCCGAACGATCCGCCGATGCATCGAAAGACGGGTGGACGAGCTATGAAGATCGCCGTCGGGGCGGACCACGCCGGCTGGAAGGACAAGGAATGGATCGCGGAACGGCTCCGCCGGGCGGGCCACGAGGTCGTCGACTTCGGCACCCGAAGCGAGGAGCCGGTCGATTATCCCGACTTCGCCGTCGCGGCCGCCCGGGCGGTGGCCCGCGGCGACTGCGACCGCGGCGTCCTCGTCTGCGGGACGGGGATCGGCATGTCGATGGCGGCGAACAAGGTGCCGGGCGTCCGCGCGGCCGCCTGCCAGACGGCCGACGGCGCCCGCTACAGCCGGGCGCACAACGATGCGAACGTGCTCTGCCTCGGCTCGCGCCTGAACGAAGAGGACGAGCTGCGGGCCATCCTCGAGGCGTGGTTCGACACGGATTTCGAGGGCGGGCGACACGAGCGCCGGGTGAACAAGATCAACGCGCTGGACGAGGGAGGCCCATGCTGAAGACGCGGGCGGCGTGCTTGCTGGGGTGGCTTGTCGCGGGGGCGCTGGCCGCGCCCGGAGCGACCGGCGCCGAGAACGAGACGGCGGGCGACGAGGAGGAGCAGGTCCTCCACGTGACCGCCGAGTACCGCGAGTTCGACTACAAGCGCAAGATCGCGATCGCGGTGGGCGACGTGCGGTTCGTCCCCCCGCGGACCGACCGGCTGATCGAGGCGGACGCCGGCGTCTTCTGGCTGGAGGAGAAGGAGGCGTACCTGGAAGGCAACGTGCGCATCTTCAAGACGTTCGGCGAGCCGGTCGAGCCGGGGGCCTTCCGCGTCCCCAGGCCCGAGCCCGGCGACCGACGCGGCCTCCTACCGAACGAGTCCATCGAAAAAGCCGGCGACCTGGACGACATCATCGAGGCGCGGATCGAGGCGAAGACGGTCCTCGTCGACCGGAGCACCCCCATCTCGGAATGCAAGCGCGTCTACGTCAACTGGCGGGAGGGCGACGAGGCGGCGTACCTCGTCAAGCCGGTGCTCCGCTTCGCCAAGGCCGAGAAGGTGGCCGCCTGGGTGGTCAAGGCCCCGTCGGCGGAGGGCATCGCGACCTATCGGATCCCCGTCGTCGACGAGCACGGCAAGCCGACCGGCGAATACGAGACCCGGCGCCACTATGTGCTCGACAACCCCACATTCACCGCCTGCCGGTTCAAGGAGCCGCACACCCTGCTGCGGGGCAGCTCGGGCGAGATGGTCGAGGACGGGTTCGTGGCCATGCGGAACGTGGTCGCCGAGGCCTACGGGCAGCCGGTCTTCTACTTCCCCTACCTGTACAAGGACATGGAGCACGACTGGCCGTGGATCAAGCTGACGGCCGGCACGTCGTCCCGGATGGGCGCGTTCCTCGGCATCATCACCCGCCTCGACGTGGCGCGCGGGGTCGAGCTGCGGCCGCGGGTCGAACTGATGTCGGAGCGCGGCGTCGGCCTGGGCCTGGGCGGCGAATACCGGTTCGGCCACGAGGACGCGATCCGCGGGGCGCTCGACGCGTTCTGGATCCCGAACGACAGCGGGACCGACGAGTTCGGCGACACGTCGCGCCCCGGCTCCGGCTGGACCCCCGCCAACTGGCCGCCGGCCAAGGGCCCGTTCCCCGGCGACATCCCGCTCGGCATCGACAGCCGCTACCGGATCAAGTTCGTCCACCAGCAGGAGTACCCCCGGCACTGGGAGTTCGACCTGGAGGTCCACAAGTTCAGCGACGCCGGGATCTACCGCGAGTATTTCGAGGAGGAATTCAAGACCGAGAAGCCGCCCGAGACCCGCGCGATGCTCAAGTACCGGAAGGACAACTGGGCGTTCTTCATCCACGTCAAGAAGCAGAGCAACGACTTCCTCACCCAGACCGAGTACCTCCCGCAGGTCGGCCTCAACATCGTCGCCCAGCCGATCGGCGCCGGGATGCTGTGGACCAGCGACACCGAGATCGCCCGCGTCACCACCCGGTTCAGCGACCTCCGCCGCCGCCAGGGCCAGACGCTGCTCAACATCACGCGGAAGTGGCTCCACTACAACGAGTACACGAGGCCGGCGGGGCTGAGCCTGCGCGAGCAGGACACCGAGCGGCTCACCGGCTGGCGGATCGACACCGTCAACCTGATCTCCCGGCCGTTCGAGGTGGGCATCTTCGACGTCGAGCCGTACGTCGGCTGGCGCCTCTCCTGGTTCGAGCACGGGCTCGAGTCGATCCGCGGCGGATACGGCGGCGTGCTCCCGCCGGTCGGCCCGGCGCTCCCCGGCCCCGTCGGCGCGGCGCGGACGTACACCGGCGACCGCGTCCGCAACCAGGTGCTCGCCGGCGGCCGCGTCGCCACCCAGTTCCACCGCACCGTCGACGTGAGCGACCGCCCGCTCCTCCGCTCCCTCTTCCCACACGGCCAGCGACACATCGTCACCCCCGAGATGACTTACACCTGGGAGAGCGACCCCGCCGTCGACCCGCGCCACCTGCCCGAGAACGACTCGGTCACCGAGCAGGGCGGGCTGCACCGGATCAACTTCGCCCTGCGCAACCGGTGGCAGACCCGCTGGGCGCCGGAGGTCCGGCGCGATCCGCGCGCCCCGGTCGGCGGCGAGTGGCACCGCCGCAAGCTCGCCTACATCCGCGCCCGCGAGTCCGAACCGGTCGACGTCGTCGACCTCGACATGGACATCGACCTCTTCCTCCAGCCGGCCCGCGACAACGTCCATCCGCGCGGACGTCGCACCCGCCACCTCTCGAACCTCCGAACCGACTTCGTGTTCCGCCCCTCGAAGCGAACCCGCCTCTTCCTCGACAACGAATTCGCCCTGGAGGGCGGCCAGTTCGAGGTCATCCGGGCCGGGTTCACCCATCAGGTCCGGCCCGGGCTCGAACTGGGCCTGAGCCACGACTACCACTTCCACGAGGCGTCGCTGCTCGGGCTGGCCGCCGACTGGGAGATCAACCCGAAGTGGCACGTCCGGTTCGACGTGCAGCAGGACCTCTCCGGCGGCGGCGACTGGGACCGAACCATCGAGCTCAGCCGCCGGTTCCACGAATGGCAGCTCACCGTCGGCTACGAATACGACAAGGGCAAGCGGGCCAGCCTCGGCACCATCCACGTCGGCCCGACCCTCACCCGCGGCTACTACCCCTCGTGGCGATACCAGCCGCGAAGCATCCGCGAATTCCAGCTCACGGAGACGACGAGGTAACCGGCATGTCGATGGCGGTCTATCCCGGGTCGTTCGATCCCATCAGCTACGGCCACATCAACCTCGCCCGGCGCGGCCTGAAGATCTTCGACCGGCTGATCGTCGCCGTCGCGCGTAACGTGGCGAAGGAGACCCTGTTCACCCCCGACGAGCGGGTCGAGATGGTCCGCGAGGTCCTGCGCGACGAGCCGAACGTCACCGTCGACAGCTTCGAGGGCATGACCGTCGACTACGTCCGCGGCTGCGGGGCGAACGTGATGCTCCGCGGCATCCGCACGGTCAGCGACTTCGAGTACGAGTTCCAGATGGCGCTGATCAATCGCCACTTCACCACGGACATCGAGACGATGTTCATGATGACCAGCAACGAATACTCGTTCCTCAGCTCGCGGTTCATCAAGGAGGCGGTCGCACTCGGCGCCGACGTCTCGGCCTTCGTCCCCCCGCTCGTCGAAACGCGCCTGCGCGAAAAACTGCAAGAGACCGCCCCCGAATGAGCGCGGAAGAACCGAAACGCCCCGACGAGGAAGCGGAGCGGGGCGAGCGATCCGAGCCCGATGGGACGCCCGAGGACGCAGCTCCCGCCGGGCCGACCGGTCCCGGGGTCGACCTCCGCCGCCTCGTCATCACCGTCGCGCTCATCGTCGGCGGGCTCGGCTACTTCTTCTGGGACGAGATCCGCGACGTCGTCAAACCGCCCCAGATCACGCCGCGCTCCGCACCGGCCGACCCCGACCTGCCCGAGAACGACGTCGCCGTCCGGTACGGCCAGCTCGACGTCACCTTCACCCCCACGGGCGCCGCGGTCAAGAAGCTGACCTGGACCGCGCCAGACGACGACCACACCGAGACCCTCGTCGCACCCACCTACGAGTCGGAGGGCGAGACGCATCGCAACCGCGCGTTCGCCGTCCGCCTGCCCGGCAGCGACGAGTGGGCCGAGCGGGCCTACGCCGTCGGCCCTGTGGAGGACGTGACCATCGACGGCGGCGACGGGCCGCCCGTCCGCGCCCGGTCGATCGTCTTTCGGCGGCAGAGCGACAACGGCGGCATCACCCTCGTCAAGCAGTTCCTCGTCCGGCGCGACGAGCCGCTGATCGAACTCCTGCTCAAGATCGAGATCAACCGCGACGGGGCGGACCACTGGCTGCGCCACCCGGAGAAGGGCGGCGCGTACACGCTCACCGTCTGCAACGCGGTCGGCGTGCCGTCGGACCTCGGCCGGGGCGACCCCCAGATCGCGGTGCGGGCCGACAACGTCGTCCAGCACCACGAGGTCCGCCGCCTCTCCGGCACCGAGCGCTGGCCGGGCGACGAGGAGAAGAGCCGGGCCGCACACGGGCACGGCGAGGGCACACCGACCCTGCAGTGGGTGGCGAACGCGACCCGCTACTTCGCCCTCATCGTCATCCCCCGGACGGGTCTGTACGGGGCGGAGATGGATCTGACGCGGACCGCCTCGGCCGGCGCCGCGGTCGACATCGAGGTCCCCGTCCCCGACACGGGCGACGTGGAGCACGCGTTCCACATCTACGCCGGGCCGAAGCAATACGAGGAGCTCGCCCGACTGCCCGGGCGGCCGCAGGAGGCGATCGACTACTGGTACTTCGGCCCCGCCACCATCCGCCTGCTCCGGTGGATCCACGACCACGTCGTCGCCAACTACGGCGTCGCCATCATCCTGTTCACCATCGCCCTCCGGCTGGTCATGTGGCCGGTGACCGCCTACAACCTGCGGTCGATGGTCGACATCAAGATCGCGAACGCGCGGCTGGAGGACATCGACGCCCGCGAGCCGCCCCGGTCCCAGGCCCGGGCGCACGCCACCTGGCTCAAGGAGGCCCGCGTCTGGGAGAAGGTCCAGGGCCGCGCCACGTTCGGTGTCGTCCTCCCCCTGCTCATCCTGCTCCCGGTCCTCCTCATCCTCTATCACGCCCTCCGCGTCGGCTACGCCTTCCACCACCAGCCGTTCATCCTGTGGATCGACGACATCACCCGGCGCGACCCGGTCTTCATCCTCCCGGTCCTGATGGGGATCGGGATGATGGGCCAGCTCCGCACGATGAGCGAGAACCCCGCGAAGGAGCGGATGTGGATCTTCATGCCCGTCGCGTTCACCGTACTCTTCGCCTTCTTCTCCGCCGGGCTTGTCCTCTTCTGGCTGACCGACGTGTGGCTCGGCTGGGGGCAGCTTGCCCTCATCCGGAAGGCGAAATCCGGCGGCGGCAAAGCACACGCCCGGGTCCGGAAAGCCGAGCAGCGCGCCGCCGAGATCCGCGAAGGCAGCGACGAGACCGAAGAAGACACCGACGCGTCGGATGACGGGCTATGATGTTGAAAAAAACCCGGATCTGCTGAATAAACCCCCC
>JAWODX010000586.1:0-6721 GCA_046483085.1 Planctomycetota bacterium | reverse complement strand
AAGAAATTTACTCTTCAAGAGAGGTTCCATCTTTTAATATTGATATATCTGATGATTACAAGCTTGATAGTTTTTTATATAGATTTGATATAAATGAGTCATGGGGATGCCGCCGGAGTCGCCGTCCTGCCCGTCGCTCTGCCAGGCGATGACGAACGAGCCGTCGTCGGCCATGGCGACCGACGGCCGGTACTGGTCGCCCGTCGTCTCGGTGTTGACGGGGAACTCGTCGCCGTTCGGCGTTCCGTCGGCGTCGTACATCCGGGCGTAGACGCCGAGGCCGTCGCCGTCCTGGCCGGCGGTGTCCCAGGCGACGACGAAGTCGCCGTCGGCGTCGGCCGCCACGGATGGCCGCGTCTGGTCGCCGGCCGCTGTCGTGTTGACTTGGATCTCGGAGCCGGGCGCCGGCTCGTCGCTCTCGGCGGGGTACGTCGGCTCCCAGCCGGACTGGTCGACCTCGGCGACGCGGTACGTGCCGGACGCGAGGGCGGTGAAGCTGTAGTCGCCGTTCGCGTCGGTGGCGGCGGACGGCTCGTGGGCGTCGTGCTCGCCGTCGTCGTCGAGGTCGAGGAAGACCGTCGAGCCGACGAGGCCGGGCTCGCCCGCGTCCTGCGTCCCGTCGCCGTCGGCGTCGTTCCACTTCGTTCCGTGGATCTCGGCGGCGCCGGTGAAGTCCTGTTTCACGTTCTGCGAGCCGACGGCCACGCCGTAGGCGGTGGCCGGGCCGAACCCGCCGCCCGACGCGGTGACGTCGTACGTCCCGGCCGGGATCGACGCGACGGTATAGCCGCCGGTCGACCACGTGGTCGTGTTGTACGTGGCGCCGTCGGACCAGCGCACGGCGGAGACCGTCACGCCCCCCAGCCCCTCGCCCGGCGAGTAGAACTCGTCGCCGTCGCCGTCCGTGTACACCACGCCGGTGAGGAAGTTATCGGTCCCGGCGTAGGCGAAGTCCTGTGTCACCATCACGCTGTTGTAGTCGGTCCCGTCGTCGGTGAAGACGCCTTCGACGGCGCCGATCCCGATCTCGCGCATGTCCGGCGCCAAGAGGTTTTCACGGTGTCCGGCGCCCGGGTACCCTGCGTCGCCGAACAGGTTGCCCTCGATTTCGTAGACGAACTGGGTGACGTCGACGGTGCCGGTCGTGCCCTTCCAGCCGATGTTCTCGGCCCAGCCCCAGTTGCCCTCAAACGTGTATCCGGCGGCCTCCATGCGGTCGCCCGGGCTGCTGCCACCGGCGCCGGTGTGGCTGAACGCGTTGTGGTCGAGCAGCCACTGCGAGTGGTCCCGGGCCGCGTCGATCAGGTAGAGGTTGAAGGCGAGCGGCTGTTTCGGCGCCGTGCTGATCTGGTTCGGTGCGAGGCTCTCGTTGAGGTCGGGATCGCCGTCCCACAGCGCCGGGTCCGAGAACCGGACGACCTCGGCGGTCGGGTTCGCTCGGGCCCGATTGACGAGCTCGAGCATGTACTGGTCGTGGTTGGTGGGGAAGGCCGCGTCGAGGAGCAGCCGGGGTTCGAGCGGCTCGCAGGCAGGCAGGTCGGGCGACATGTGCGCTCTCGGTTGATGTCTCGGGTCGGCCGGCGGACCCTCCGGTTCGTGATCGCGGCCGCCGGCGGCGGCCCGTCATTCCCGGCCGGCGAAGCCCAGGTATTCGTCGAGCCAGTCGTCGGTCCGAAGCACGCCCTTTCGCTGGCGGAGTGCGAGCCGCTCGGCGCGGCGCTGGGCCAGGTCGAACGCGCGGCGCGTGACCGGCGACGAGATCTCGCGGTCGGTCGCGCCGTAGCGGCTGCGGAGCATGCGCGCGAACGCGGGCGCGTGGCGGACGAGCAGCTCGTCCTCGAGGCAGACGATCGCCTGGGCGCTGCCGGGGTCGCCCTGCCGGGCGGACCGGCCGAAGAGCTGTCGGTCGATCCGCCCGGCGGCGTGCCGCTCGGTGGCGAGGACGTGCAGCCCGCCGAGCCCGACGACCCCCCGGCCGAGCCGGATGTCGGTCCCCCGGCCGGCCATGTTGGTGGCGACGGTGATCCGCCCGCGCTGGCCGGCGCCGGCGACGATCTGCGCCTCTTCGGCGTGGCGGACGGCGTTGAGGACGGCGTGTTCGAGCCCGGCGTCGGCCAGCAGCCCGCTCAGCCGTTCGCTCGCGCGGACGCTCCGCGTGCCGACGAGGATCGGCCGGCCCTTCGCGTGGATTCGCTCGATCTCGGCCACGATCGCTTTCCACTTGGCCGACTCGGTGGCGTAGACGCGGTCGGGCAGGACCTCGCGGATGCACGGCTCGTTGGTCGGGATGACGGTGACGGGCAGGTGATAGATCTGCCAGAACTCGGGCCACGCTTCCCGGGCCGTGCCGGTCATCCCGGACAGGTGCTTGTAGAGGCGGAAGAACCGCTGGAAGCTGATGCGCGCGAACGTGTCCTTGGGCGGGTTGACGGTGAGCTTCTCCTTCGCCTCGACGGCCTGGTGGAGCCCGTCGCGCCATTCGCGGTCGGGCATCTGGCGGCCGGTGAACTCGTCGACGATGACCACGCCGTCGTCGTTGACGATGTACTGGTGGTCGAGCAGGAAGAAGTGTCGGGCGTTGAGCGCCTGGTTGACGAGTTCCTCGCGGCGGCGTTCGCCGGCCCAGATGCCGCCCAGCGGCTCGGCCAGCTCGGCCAGCCGCCGCTGCCCGCGCCGGGTGAAGTTCACCTCCTTGTGCCGCCGGTCCAGGCGGTAGTCGGCGGACCGCTCGAGCTGGGCGGCCAGCTCGGCCGCCTCGGCGAACGCGGCCACCTGCTCCTCGTTCGGGACGTCGCCCGAGATGATGAGCGGGGTGACCGCCTCGTCGACCATGATCGAGTCGGCCTCGTCGACGATCGCCCGGTGGAGTCCGCGCTGGACGACGCGATCGGTGCCGCTCCCGTGCCCGTCGACGATCCTGGCGAGCAGCGCCGCGGACAGGCCGCGCACGTGGCCGAGCGCCAGCCGGTCGCGCAGGAAGTCCGCCGTGACCTCCTTGTTCGTGCAATAGGTGACGTCGGCCTGGTAGGCGTCGCGCCGGGCCGCCGGCTCCATCCCCTGCTCGATGTGGGCGACGCGCAGCCCGCAGAACCGGTAGACCGGTCTCATCCATTCGGCGTCGCGGCGGGCGAGGTAGTCGTTGAACGTGATGATGTGGCAGCCGCGGCCGCGCCAGCCGGCGACGGTCGCGGGCATGGTGGCGGCGAGGGTCTTGCCCTCGCCGGTGGCCATCTCGACGACGCTCCCCGCCGCCAGGCCCAGGGCGCCGGCGACCTGGACGACGAACGGGCGCAGGCCGACCTTTCGGTCGGCGACCTCGCGGACCAGGGCGAAGGCGCGGTCGCGATCGCGGCGCGTCTCGCGCCCGCGCCGGAAGACGGCCCGCAGCTCGGCCGCCTCCTCGCGGAGCCTGGCGTCGCTCAGGTCGCGGAACGCCTTTTTCAGGCGGTCGACGCGGCGGGCGCGATGGAGGAGGATCCGCTGGCGAGGGTGGAGGCGCTGGACGTAGCCGGCGGCGACGTCCCAGGCGGCGTCCACGCCCTTGGGGAGCTTGTCGCTGCCCGCCGGGCGGGCGAGCGTGCGCCAGGTTGTGCTCGGCGGCTGGGCCATGTTCAGATCCGGAACCGTCTCTGGAAGAGGCGGAGGATGGAGCGCCACCACTGCACGGCGAGCGGCTTGGCGGGGAGATCGATGCGGACGACGAGCCGCTGTCCGCTGCGGAGGCCGGCCGACCGGTCGGGGGCGACGTGGAGCTCGAAGAATCGCTCGGCGGCGGCCCGGCCCCGGGGGTCGTCGGCCTCGGTCTGGACGGAGCCGCCGGCTCCGTAGCCCAGCGCGGCCGAAGGGAGGACCGTCTGCCCGCCGGGGAGCACGCTCACGATCCGGCCCTCCCGCGTGCTGTCCGGCCGGCCGCTCACGCGCAGCTCGACGCGCGGCCGGTGCGTGCCGCTCAGCTCCAGCTCGTCGAACAGCGTCCCGGCCACGTCCTGGCCGGCGGTGGCGCGCACGAGCAGGTCGTCCACGCTCGCCACCACGCCGACCTCCTCGCCGCGCTTGAGATAGTCGCCCTGCCGCTCGTCGAGGTCGGGCGCGATCCACAGCCCGCGCAGCGGGGCGCGGAGGGTCAGGGACGCCAGCTCCTCCTCCGCCCGTTCGGCCTGCTCCTCGACGGCCGCGATGTGGTCGGAGAGCGCCTGCATGATCGCGACGTCCTCGACGCTCGCCTGCTTCCGCCTGTGTCGCAGGCGACGCAGCTCCGCCCGGAGCTTCTCGCACTTCGCCCGGAGCTCGTGGTTCTCGGCCCAGACGAGCGGCGTCCCGGGCTCGACCTCCCGGCCCGACGGCTCGTGCACGGTCCGGACGAAGCCCGGCGCCCGGGCGCGGACCGTGGCGAACCGAACCGGCTCGACCACCCCCTCCACCCGATAGCGGTCGGGCGCCGGCATCAACCCCAGCCCCGCCACCAGGAGCACGAGGGTCGCCACGACCGACCCGATCGCCCGGCCGCGGACCCGCTGGAGCTCCGGGTTGGTCACCAGGTAGCGGACGAACTTGCCCAGCGGGACCAGGACCCAGACGAAGACGGCCAGCAGGGCGAGCACGACGCCGAGGGCCAGCAGGCGGTTGGCGACGAAGAGGACGATTCCCACGCAGATGAGGACGCGGTAGGCGGTCGACGCGACGGCGAACGTGGGGAGCCAGAACCGCTCGCCGGCGGTGTGGGCGGGGTTGCGCGGCCGCCGTACCCGCCACAGGTAGCGCCGGACGAGGTAATAGATGTAGCCCCGCGACCGCTGGTGCAGGTTGGGGATTTCCAGCAGGTCGGAGAGGATGTAGTAGCCGTCGAACCGGAGCAGCGGGTTCCCGTTGAACAGCAGCGACGAGACGCTGGCGATGAACATCATGTTGTAGGTGACGGCGTGGACCCAGTGGCTGGGGCTGGTCCGGGCCCAGATGATGGCGGCGACGGCGGCGACGGCGAACTCGACCATCATCCCCGCCGAGCCGACGACCACCCGGTGCCACTTCTTCCGGAACGCCCAGGCGCTCGAGGCGTCGACATACGGGAGCGGGGTGAAGACGAGGAACATGACGCCCATGGTGTGGACCTCGCCGTGCCGGCCGGCCCGGCGCCCGAACTCCTTGCAGGCGAACGCGTGGCCGAACTCGTGGAACACCTTCGTGATGACCAGGGCCACGTAGAGCAGGGGGATGTTCTGGAGGCTGAGGATCCCCTCGGCGCCGCTGATCAGCGCCTCGCCCTTGCCCAGCACGTGGTAGATGCCCGCCGCCAGCAGGCCCAGCCAGAGGATCAGGCCGGGGAGGGTGAACACCTTGCCCAGCACGCCGACCCACCGGTCGAGGAAGTGGTCGGGGTCGATGAGCGGGATGCGGATGAAGAGGAAGTTCATCAGGTAGCCGCGTACTTCGCGGCCGACGCGCTTGCGGTATCGTTCGAACAGCCCCTGGGCGTCGGGCGGCAGGTCGGCCTGGAGCAGGTTCGAGACATAGAGTTGGCCGAGGAGCTGGATGACCTCGCCCTGGGTGGGGGCGTTGTCGCCGAGTTCTTCGTTGCAGGCGCGCCAGACGTCGGCGACGCTGCGGCGGCCGTCGAGCATGGCGACGAAGTAGTAGGCGGGCGGGTTGACCCGGAAGAACTGGTTGCTGGCGGGGTCTTCGACCACGTGCCACATGCGGCCGCGGAAGTGCTGGCGGCTGATCTGGACGGTCGGCCGGAGCTTCGGGCGCAGGTCGGCCACCCGGTACCACTACTCGCTGAACGTCGGTCGATCAACAGGCACGAGACCTCCTGGCGGCCTGCGACGGATTTCGGAGCTCCAACAGAACGGTAGGGCAGACATTCCTGTCTGCCGCGCAGCGGGCAGGAATGCCTGCTCCACCAGGGTCCTGTCAGGCGCCCTTTGTGTCCCGGCCGGCCGGCCGCGCCCCCCCCCGCGCGTCAGAGCCAGAGCTTCATCCGGAACCAGTCGATGACGTCGTGGGTCCAGATCCATGCATATCGCCGGCGGTCGATCTTGATTTTCGCGACCCCCTGCATGTTCGGGCGCATCCAGGGCGCGAACCGGACGAGTTCCGCCCGGACCTTGAAGACGTTGTTTTCCTTGACGACCTGGGCGACCGGGTGGATCCGGGTGACCTCGAATCGGAAGCGGCGCCCGGGATACGTCTCGGTGGCCAGCTCGCCGGTCTGGCCCAGCTCGATCTCGGCGACGTCGTCCTCGGGCACGTGGAGCTCGGCGCGGAGCGATTCGACGGGCGCGATCTCGAACAGCACCTGCCCGGTCTCGACCGGAGCGCCGATCTCTTCGGCCAGATCGCCGGAGATCACCTTCCCGCCGATGGGTGCGACGATCGTCGCCTGCTCGATCTTATGCCGGAGCAGCCGGATCTCCGCCTCCACCTCCTTCACCCGTTCCAGGGCGATGTTCGCCTCAGCCCGCTTGTTCTCCCGAAGGGCCAGGTCCTTCTCCTTCAGGTGGGTCGTCCGCTTGGCCATGGCCCGGGTGAGCTGGTCGAGCAGCTCGTTCGTCTTGAGCGTCGCCAACGGCTGCCCCTTCTCGACGTCGTCGTCCGGCTCGACGAACACCTCCTTGATGTATCCCTGGAAGGGGGCCGGGACGACGCGGCGCTCGGTCGGCTCGAGGCTGAACGGCGCGTCGACAGTGTAGTCGCCCCTGGCGAAGACGAGGAAGCCGGCGGC
>JAWODX010000580.1:0-12450 GCA_046483085.1 Planctomycetota bacterium | reverse complement strand
CCACGGCGGGGGTGGGCTCGTGCTCTACATGCCGAACGATCGGCGGATCGTCGCGGGCAAGCCCGACAGCGTCGAGGTCGAGCAGGCGGGCCCGATGCGGGCGATCGTCTGCTGCAAAGGAACGTTCTACGGCGCGCTGAAGAACCTGATCCGCTACACCTGTCGCGTGACCGCCTACGCCGGGAAGAAGTTCGTCAAGGTGCACGTGTGGCTCGAAAACCAGGGGAAGTACGGCTATGGCCGCGGGTCGGAGTGGCTGAACTTCGACGGACTGGCGGTCGATTTCGGCCTGATCCTGCCGGGCGAGGTGACGGCGAAGTGCGAGGGCGCAGCCGCCGGCGACCTCGGGGTCGAGCAGCTCAACCCCGGCCACCGGTTCAAGACGTTCCAGTACAACGTGCAGAGCGGCGGCGACGTGGTCAAGTCCGGCCAACGCACCGACGGCGTCGTCGAAATCGTCCACGGCGGCGGCCGGATGACGACCGCCGTCCGCCACTTCTGGCAGAATTACCCGAAGGCGATCCTCTTCAATCAGAACAAGCTGACCCTCTGGCTCTGGCCGCGGGACGGCCAGTGGCCGCGCGACGTCCGCCGCGGTGCGTCCTGCGGTGAGTTCCGCGAGTACCGAAAGAAGGGCCTCTACGCCCTGCCCGGCGGCGTCCACAAGGGCCACGAGTTCATCCTCGATTTCTCGGGCCGCGACCCGAAGGCGACGTCTGCGGCCCTGAGCTCGCCGCTCATGGCGCAGGCGACGCCGGCGTACTACGCAAAGACCGAAGCGGCGCCCGGCTGGTTCGCACCCGCCGACTTCAAGACCGGCAAGCCGAAGTACGACGAGAAGGTCGAGCACTGGAACCGGCGCGCCCACAACGCGATCGACCGCGACAACCGCAGCTCGCTCTACGCCGCCCGCCGCGGAGCCGGCGAGCGGCGCGGATTCTGGTACGGCTGGATGGACTTCGGCGACCTCTGCTGGCAGCCGGGCACCTCGCAGCTCCACTACGACTGGACCTGGATGATGCTCATCAACTACCTGCGGCAGGGCGACCGCGGCTTCCTCGACATCGGGACCGAGATGGCCCGCCACCGCATCGACGTCGACCAGATCTGGTCCGACCGCGTGGGCAAGAGCTACCGCGGGCTCACCCACTACGAGAAGCAGTACACCGACATCCACGGCGGGGTGAAGAACGGCTGGTACAAGCCGATCACCAGCCACCACTGGGCCTGCGGCGTCGCCCTCCACTACATGCTCACCGGCGAGCCCAAGGCCCGCGAGTGCGCCATCCGCAGCGCGAAGGGCGTCTCCTGGCGCCAGGTCGACCGCTACCGCAGCAAGCCGAGCGCCGGCGGACAGTTCCGGTCCACCGGCTGGGCCATCCTGCTCCTCTGCTCGGTGTACGACATGACGGCCGACCAGCACTGGCTCGACGAGGCGATGGTCCTGTTCAAGAACAGCGTCCTGCCCACGTGGAAGAAGCGCGGCCCGCACATGGGCGGCGGCCTGCAGTACTACTACTCCATCGACGGCCTGACCCGCCTCCACCACCGGACCGGGAACGAGCAGCTCCTCGAGGTCCTGCGCGACGGGGCGAAGAAGGAGTTCAAGGCCCGGTACGGCGAGTGGAAGATCCACTTCAGCAACCTCTACGGCTACCTCGCGCTCGTCGACAAGAGCCAGGAGCACCTGAAGAAGGGCGAGCAGCTCTTCACCGACTACGTCTCCGACCGAGAGAGCCCGCGCTGCTACACCGCCGCCGGCGCCTGGACGAAGGAGACCGGCAAGCGCCTCCGCAACGGCCACATCCTCCAGTACGCCGAGTGGAAGCTGAAAGGGGAATAGGCGCTCGCCCGGGCCGGCGGCGCGCGTGCCCGACCCAAGGCGCGGAACCTGGGAACCCCTCCCTGGCAGGGAGAGGCCTGTCCTACGAAGCCTTGGCGAAGCAGGGTCGGCCGCGGAGCGGCCGGGTGAGGGTGGAAACCCGACACTCTACACTCAAAATCCACCCCGTGACCCTCGCTGCCGAAACCCTCACCCTGCCCTCTCCCTCGGGGAGGGAGAGGGATTTCGGGAACGGTGATTCTTCGGGGCCGGGTCGGCGCATCGGCCAGCAGGATCCACGACAGCAAGAAACCGAAAAAGAGGCGGACAAGCAGATAAGCGCTGAGGCGCGGGCCGGCTTTTGCCCGCGTTCACACGGGCTCGCGAGGCGGCGCAAACGCCGCTCACAACGATGTCGTCAACAACTCGGGGATGACGGCGGCTGCCCCGGCCCTTGCTCCGCGACGCGAAAGCGGGTCTAATGAAGACAGACACCCGGCCGGACGCGACATCCTGGAGAGCACCGTGCGAAGTCTGCTTGCCTGCGGCGCGCTCGCCGCGCTGCTCGCCGCCCCTGCCCTCGCGGCGGAGAAACCGAAGATCATCAACGCCGTCTGCTTCCAGCCGGCGGTCACCGGCTTCAAGGTCACCTGCGACCGCTGGCCTGACTGCACGGACCTGCGCCAGTTCGGGCTCGACGCGGTCCGCATCGAGGGCGCGAAGACGAACGAGGAGAAGGCGCTCGCCGTCTGGCGCTGGATGCGGCGGTGCACGATGCGGACGAACGGCCAGTCGCCGCACGAGGGCGGCCGCTGGGTCGACGCGTCCAAGATCCTCAACGTCTACGGCGCCCACCACTGCGGCGGGCTGAGCCTGCTGCTCGCCGACATCTGGCGCTCGACCGGCTACCCGGCCCGGCGGCTCTACCGCCACGGCCACACCCTCGGCGACCTGTGGTATGAGGACACCGACGGCGTCGGCCGCTACCACACGTTCGACAACAACTACGGCTGGTTCGTCTACACCCGCGACGGCAGCCGCATCGCGCACGCGGAGGAGATCGGCGCCGACTTCTCGCTCTACGACCTCCCGTCGCGGACGCACGTCCCGTGGATCGACAAGAAGTGCTGGTGCTGGGGCTGGTGCCACATGTGGCAGATGGCGCTGCCCGACCCGCGCCCGATGAACCTGCATCCGGGCGAGTCGGTCACGCGCCTCTGGGGCAACATCGGGAAGCCCCATCACGACAACGTCGGCCTGCGGCCCTGGGACGAGAAGGACCAGCCGCCGTACAAGCGCGAGTTCGGGAACGGAACGTTCCAGTGGGCCGTCGACTTCGGTCCGGACTGGAAGGACGCGCTCGCCGCCGAGCCGGTGAACGCGACCGTGAAGAACAGCGCCCTCGTTCAGACTGATCCGGCGAAGCCGGCCGAGGTGATCTACCGCGTGTGGCTGCCCTACATCATCGCCGAGGGCAGCGTACAACTGAACGCGACCGGCGCGGTGACGGTCGAGGCGGACCGCGGCAAGGACTGGCGGAGGGTGAAGCCGGGCGTCAGCTACACCGAGCAAGGCCTGACGAAGAAGAACGGCGGCCCGCCGGGGCGGTACTCGTACCTGCTGCGCGTCCGACTGGCCGACCGGGCAAAGGCCACCGATCTCGCCGTCCGGAACATCGTGCAGCTCAACCCGCGCTCGCTCCCGACCCTGCTCGCCGGCGAGAACAGGATCACGGTGCACGGCAAGCTGGCGGAGGGCCACGCGGTCCGCGTCTCGTACGTGTGGGATGACGTCGATGGCAAGAACCGCGAACACGAGGTCCTCGCCGCGTCGCTCCCGTTCACCTACACGATCCGGACGGCGGGCGAGGACTGGAACGACGTGGTCTGCCGGAGGATCACCACGGCGGTCGTGCCCGATGACGGCAAGGGGAGCCGGGTGGTGAAGGGCGTGGCGGCGCCGTCCGTCGTGCCCGACGGGCCGCTGCCCTCCGCCGACGTGCGCACGATCATCGGGCCGAACAAGCCGCCGGAGCTCAAGGCGACCGACGCGTACATCGAGGACCTGGCGAGCGAGGACCCGGACGTCCGCCGCCTGGCCGCGGCCGGGCTGACGATCAAGCGCGACCCGAAGGCGTGGGATGCCCTGCTCAAGATGGCGACCGAGGACGTGACGCAGGCGAAGCTGCACGCCATCCAGGCACTGTTCTGGACCGACCGGGAGCGGGCGGCCCCGTTCCTGCGAAAGGTGCTGACGCGCGACGACTCGATCCGCTTCGCCAGGAAGGACACCAAGTTCGGGGCCGGGACGAACGCGAACTGCGTGGGGACCATCGCGGCCATGTGCGGGCTGACCGGGTTCAAGGAGCTCGTGCCCGAGCTGAACGAGCGGGCGTGGAAGAACACCACGAACGGCCGCTGGGCGGTCGTCCGCGCGCTCGGCCGCCTGAACGATCCGCGCGGCTATCCGGCCATCCGCCGGTTCTCCCGCAGCGGGAACCTGGACACCGCGACGATCTCGTGCAAGGCGGCCGGCCGGGTGAAAGACCCCGAAGCGATCAAGAATGCGTCGCGCTGGCTGCGGAGCCGCCGGTACCCGATCCGCACCCTGAACGCCATCGAGGCGATCGGCCGGGCCGGCGTCACCGGGCACACCGACGTCATTCTCGAGCAGCTCGAGCGGCGGAGCTACAGCGAGGACTGGCGGGCGCGGTGCGCGGCGGCCCTCGCCCGCGTCGGCGAGCCGGGCAAGTGCATCGGCCCGCTCGAGAAGCTGCTCGAAGACGAGAAGTGGCCCTGGGTCCGCGAGCGGCTCGAGGCCGCGCTGGCGAAGCTGCGCGAGCGCGCGAAGGCCGAGCCTGCGAACTGACCCTCCGCCCCGGCACCGGGCGGGATCAGCGGCCGACGAGTTCGAAGTCGACGATGAGCGGGAGATGGTCGGACCCGATGTCCGGGCCGATCCGCCGATCGGCGATGCGGATTCCCGGCGAGTAGAGGCAGTGGTCGATCGGGATGAGGAAGCCGGGCGCGTAGGTCGGCCACGTCGGCTGGTAGCCGTGGCCCGGGCTGCTGTCCCGGAGCCCCGACTCGTCGAGGAGCCGGTGGAAGTACGGGGAGAACGGGGTGACGTTCAGGTCGCCGAGCAGGAGGACGGGCGGTTCGAGCGGCTGGACGCGCTCGGCGATGGCCGCGAGGTGGGCGTTGCGCGCCCGGGCGCCGTTCGGGCTCGTGGGCGGGCGCGGGTGCGTCCCGATCAGCGTCAGCTCGCGGTCGCCGAGGTCAACGCGGGCGACGATCGACGGCAGGCCTTTGGGGCCGATGTGTTCGATGTCCGCCGACGCGAACGGGTGCTTGCTGAAGAGCGCGATCCCGAAGTGGCCGGCCCGCGGTCGGCCGATCACGTGAGGGTACGTCGACGTCAGGTCCGACAGATCGTCCAGCCAGCGTTCGGTGAACTCCATGACCAGGAGGAAATCGGGATCTTCGCGGCGGACCAGCCCCCTCACCGCTTCGTGGTTCTTGTTCGATCTGCTGACGTTCACGCTGACCGCGCGGAGCCGCAGCCGGCCCTCGCCGGGCCCCCGGCCGGGGCCGTCGTGGGGCGAGCCCAGGTAGAGCGGCGCCACCAGGGCGAGGTTGATCAGGGAGACGAGCACGGCGAGGCCGGCCAGCCGGAACCGCCGCAGCGCCGCCAGCCCCAGCGCCACGGCCCACAGGCAGAGCAGGTACTGGAGGCGGAAGTGAGCCATCAAATCGAACCGCCACCAGGCCCGGCCCAGGAACCCGGCGAGGGTCAGCGCGGTCACGATCGCCCCGCCGCCCAGCAGCACGCCCACCAGCACGTTGTGCAGCCGCCCGCGGTCGCCTGCCTTCTCCACGGCCGCCCGATCCGACTCATGATCCTTCACGCACCACCTCCCGGAATGGAGCGCCGAGCAGCTCTTCGATGGCGGGGGTGACCGCCCAGAATTCCTTGAGCCGGTTGTACTCCTCGACGAACTGGCGGTCGCCCGGCTCGAGGCCCGCCTCGGCCCGGATCATCAGGTTCTTCGACGTGCTCTCGGGCGAGACGAACTCCTCGACGTTCGTGCGGTAGCCGCTGATGCGCAGGGCCAGGGCGCGGAACGTGTCGGTCACGATGTCGGCCAGCCGCTCGCGCAGGATGCCGTAGCGGAGGATCGCCCGCATGGCCTCCGTGTCGATCTGCTCGTGCAGCTCGTGCTGGCAGCAGGGCGCGGCGAGGATGGCGGCGCTCTGCCACCGGCAGCCGAGTGCCATGGCCTCGTCGGTGGCGGTGTCACAGGCATGCAGGCTGAGGGTGATGTCGGGCCGCTCGCCCGGCTCGAACTCGGTGATACGGGCGGTCCGGAACTCGATCCCGGCCCAGCCGAGCTCGCCGAGCAGTGACCGGCACGTCGCGATCCGGTCCGGATTGCTGTCGATCCCCACCGCCCGGGCGGGGATGTCGCGCAGGTGGTTCAGGTAGTGAAAGGCGGCGAACGTGAGGTAGGCCTGCCCGCAGCCGCAGTCGATGATCCGGACCGGCCCGGACACATCCTCGGGCAGCACCTGGTCGATGATGCGCAGGAATTCGTTGATCTGTGCGAACTTGCCCCGTCGGGCGGCGCGGATCTTCTTGCCCTTCTTGGTGACGATCCCCAGCGCCCGCAGCAACGGGTCGCCGACCGGCAGCGGGTGCTGTTTCTCCCGGTCGTGCGAGGGGGCGCGGACGACCTCCTCGTGCGTCGGGGCGCCGCGGGTGACGTGGACGTTTCCCTTGCGGCCGATGAGGATCTCCAGGTCGCCCGCCGCGGAGAGGATGTTGGCCTGGCCGAAGGGCAGATCGAGGGCGTCGTCGAGCCGGGCCTCCGCCGCCGGGCCGGCCTCGTTCTTGGTGATGTCCTGCTCGCCGTCGAAGTACGAGAACTGCAGGTGCCGCTCGTCGCGGATGAGCACCGGGCGGACCGTGACGCGGACGTACGGGTTCTCCTTGCCGCGCAGGGGATTGCTGAGCACGAGCTTGACGAACGTCTCCTCGGAGAAGACCTCGCCCTTGACCACCTGTTTCGGATCGACGTCCGTCATGTCGTCGCGGCCCTTAGCAATTATCTCAAAAGGGCGGATCAGCCGTGGCACGGGCATCCTGCCGGTCAATATCCACGGCCTGGAAGGCCGTGCCACCATTTTGAGATAGTCACCTATTGAGTCTTGCACGTCCGCGCGAAAATGGGCGGGGAGAACCCCCTTTTCAAGAAGGGGCGTTCTCCCCGCACCCCCTCCCGGAAAACGTCAGGGGAATGCCACGTCGGCCTCGCCGACGCGCCATGTCCAACCGAGGCCGTCCGGGAAGTAGCCGGGAAACGAAGACTCTCCCTTCGATGCCGCCGCAGGAGATCCTTTACGTCAGGGACTGTTTGACGAAGTTCATGAGGCCGCCGGCGTCGATGATCTCGCGCATCTGCCCGGGGAACGGCGGGGCGGCGTAGTCCCGGCCCCGGGTCAGGTTGCGGATCGTACCGGCGGCGAGGTCGACCTCGAGCTCGTCGCCGGCCCGGATGTCGTCGGCCGCCTCCGGGCAGGGCAGGATCGGCAGGCCGATGTTGATGGCGTTCCGGAAGAAGATGCGGGCGAAACTCCCGGCGATCACGCAGGAGACCCCGGCCGCCTTGATGGCGATGGGCGCGTGCTCACGCGACGATCCACAGCCGAAGTTCCTGCCGGCGACGATGACGTCGCCCGCCGCCACCTTTTGCGCGAACGCCGGGTCGGCGTCTTCCAGGCAGTGGGCGGCGAGCTCGTCGGGGTCGATCGTGTTCAGGTACCGAGCCGGGATGATCTCGTCGGTGTTGACGTCATCGCCGAACGTCCACGCCCTGCCTTTCATGGTGTTCTCCGGGTGTCGGTCTTGTCTCGCCCATCTGTCGGGCCTGATGCATGAATGCCTCGATCCGCAGGTCCTCGCCGGCCTGGTCGTGGCCGTCGTACTGCATTTCGAGGCAGGGGATGTTGCCGTGATCGGCGGCGAACGCCTCGAGGAGCCCGTTCACGATGGTGCCCGGGATGCAGTTGAACGGCGTCACGTTGACCACGCCGTCGAACCCGTGCTGGGCGTACTCGATCGCTCGGCCCAGGCTGAGGGTCGCTTCGCCCCGGACCGCCGGATGCAGGTACCGGCTGGCGCGGCGGAGGATGTCGGGCGTCGCCTCCTCCCACAGGAAATCGCCGATCGCACCCTCGAAGGGGGTCGACAGGCGCCGGACTTCCCGTTCCTTCGCCCACTCCTTCACGTGCTCGACCGCCCACGCCCTGTAATTCCGATCCAGGCGCAGGTCGCGCCGGCGGCAGTGGTCGATGTAGTCGATCCATTCCTGGAACGCAGGGAGCGCGACTTCCGCCCCCAGGGCCTCGAGCTTCCGGACCAGGAAGTTGTTGGCGAAGTCGTTGTTGCGGACGTAGATCTCGCCGACGACCCCGATCTTCGGCTTCTGGATGCTGCGGTCGACCTGGACCAGTTCGAACGCTCTTCGGAACCGGGCGGCGAGGGGGACGAGCTTGTCGCCCTCTCGGAGCGCCCGCTCGAGCTCTTCCAGGCATTGCTCGTAGAGGGCGTCGGTCTCGCCCGGGTTCAGCTCGTACGGCCGGGTGCACCGGACGAGTTTCTGGAGCAGGTCAACGAGGACAAAGCCGCGCCAGGCGTCGCGCCGCATCCCGGGGCCGAGCTTCGCCAGCGACTCGTCGTAGTTCTCGTTCTGCGACAGGGTGAAGATGGGCACGCGCTCCAGGCCGATGTCGTCCAGGACCATGCGGTGGAACTTGTTGTACTGCCCGAACCGGCAGGGCCCCTTGGCCTCGGGCATGAGGAAGGCGCCGCGGTCCGGGTCGAAGTCCGGCTCCACGGTCTTTTTGACGATGTCGCCGGTGGTGACGATGCACGGGTAGCACTCGCGGCCGGTGGTGAACTTGCGGCCGATGACGAGGCTCTCTTCATCCGAGAGAGGGAGGGCCTCGGTTCGCACGCCGGCCCGCTGCATGAGCGCGGCCACGGTCCGCCCGTGGTCGGACATGTGGGGGAAGTAGAGCTTGCGGCCCTTGTCGCGGATGGGGATGTATTGGGGCCGCTTGATGACGCGCTTCGGTTTGGGCTCGTGGCGGGCGGTGCGGAGGCTTTCGAGGTAGGCCTCGCACCGGGTGATGACGCCGGCGTCCGCGCTGTGTTCGTCGATCTCAATGGTGAGGAACGGCTTGCCGCGCATCTCGCGCTCGAAGAACTTGTTGATGAACGAGTCGGGGCCACACCCGAAATTGGTGACATAGAGCCCCTGGACGTTCTCCTGGCCGCGGATATATCGGGCGGCGGCGAGGATCCGCTGGCCGTACTTCCAGTACATGTGCGGGAAGTCGCCGGACACCGGGTGATTCTCGAGCGGGAGCGCGTCCATCGGGAAGGCGACGGCGCCGAGCGACCGGAGCTTCTCCGCCAGGTCGAGGTTCAGGCCGGGGTCGCAGCCGTTGTACGGCCGACTGACGAGGGCGACGGCCACGGCGTCCGGGCCCAGCGAGTCGAGCACCTCTCGGCCCCGGGCGGCCAGTCTCTCGAAGAATCGATCGAGCGCCCCGAACCCCGTCTCGGCGGCCCGCCGGGCCGCCCGCTTCGACACCCCCAGCCCCTTCACCGCGTCGGCGAGCACGCGGGCCACGTGATCGCGACCGCGGCTCATGTGGATCACCGGGTCCAGCAGCCGGGTCTCCGCGCCGCTCAGGTCGATCGCCGAACGGACGAAGTACGGCATCGACTGAACGTAGGGGCAGGCGAAGTAGTTGGTGAAGTCCGGCTCGCTCGGCTCGAGATCGACCACGCAGGGGAGGAACAGGTAGTCGACGCCGCGGCGGATCAGGTCCAGCACGTGGCCGTGGGCGACCTTGATGGGGAAACAGGTCTCGGCGCTCACCTGCTCGACCCCGTCGCGGATGACCCGCTGATTCGTGTCGCTCGACCGGACGACCTCGAACCCGAGCTCGGTGAAAAACGCCTTCCACAGCGGGTAGAGCTCGAAGTAGTGCGCCGCCCGGGGAATGCCGACGGTCCGGCCGTTCGGGTCGTCCGGCGCGTCCTTCGGATAGGCCGTGAGCAGGAGCTCACGGCGCTCGCGGAAGAGCCGCGGCCCCTCCTGCTCCGGGGCCTCGCGCTTCTGTTCGTCGTACTTGCCGCACCGGCTCCCGTAGAACAGCGGCGTCTCGCCCTCGACAGCGACCCGCTTGATCTCGCAGTGGTTGGGACAGTCCGTACATTCGAACGTCTCCACCGCGTACTTCCGGTCGCTCAGGTCGAAGCCCTTGAAGGCGGACCGCCCGTCGGTCTCCTCCATGGCGATGAGTGCGGCGCCGATCGCCCCCATGACATCGTGCTGGGGCGGGACGATGACCGGCTTGCCGAGCACCTTCTCGAACGCGGCGCGGACGCCGCGGTTGTAGGCCGTGCCGCCCTGGAAGAGGATCACGTCGCCGATCCGCCGCGTCTCGACCACCTTCGAGAGGTAGTTGCTGACGATCGAGTAGCACAGCCCGGCGATGAGGTCGTCCCGCTCGACCCCGATCTGCTGGTAGTGGTTCAGGCTCGACTCGACGAACACCGTGCATCGGTCGCCCAGGTCACACGGGGCCGCCGCCCGGAGTGCGGCGTCGCCGAACTCCCGGTCGATTCTCACGCCGAGCCGCTCCGACTGCTCCTCGAGGAACGAGCCGGTCCCCGCCGCGCAGACCTTGTTCATCGTGAAGTCGACGACCGCGCCGTTGCGGAGCGAGATGTACTTCGAGTCCTGGCCGCCGATCTCGAACACGGTGTCCACGTCGGGACGGATCAGCGCCGCCGCCCGGGCGTGCGTCGTGATCTCGTTCTTGATGACGTCGGCCCCGATGAAGTCGCCCGTCAGATAGCGCCCGGACCCCGTCGTGCCCGCCCCGCGCACGGCCACCTTGCCCTTGAACGTCCGCCCGATGCGGAGCAGCCCCTCCTGGATGGCCTTGATCGGGCGCCCCGCCGTCATCAGGTACTCGCGGGCGATCATCCGCTTCTGCCTGTCGAGCAGGACGAGATTCGTGCTGATCGAGCCGACATCCACACCAAGATAGGCGTCGACCGGGGGCTCCTCCTGCAGGGCTGCCGCCTCCGTCTCGCACGCGTATCCCTCATCTTTTAGGGGCTCGAGTCGTTTCGCCTCCGGCTTGAACGTCGCCAGGTGCTCCTCGAGGGTCGCGACGTCCGGCATGGGCGCCAGTCTCCCCTGCCGCCTGGCGATGAGCGCCGCGCCCAGGGCGCCGAGCGAGGCGAAATGGTCCGGGATGACCAGCTCGCCCCGATCCAGACCGAGGACGTGCTCGAAGGCGCGGATCATCCCCCCGTTGGCCGCGACGCCGCCCTGGAATGCGACCGGCTTCTCGAACTCCTTGCCGCGGCAGATATTGCTTCGGAAGTTGCGGGCCAGCGCCCGGCACAGGCCGGCGACGATGTCGTGGTCGGGTGTCGCCTCCTGCTGCAGGTGGATCATGTCGGTCTTGGCGAAGACGCTGCACCGGCCGGCGATGCGGGGCGGGCTCTCGGACTTCAGGGCCAGCTCGCCGAACTCCTCTTCGATCGAGACCCCGAGCCGCGCCGCCTGCTGGTCGAGGAACGAGCCGGTCCCCGCGGCGCACACCGTGTTCATGGCGAAGTCGGTGATCCGCGGCTCGCCGGAGCCGGCGGCGCGTCCGACCTTGATCAGCTTCGAGTCCTCGCCCCCCATCTCGATGATGGTGCGGACCTCCGGGTGGAACGCCGCCGTCCCCGCGCTCTGTGCGACAATCTCGTTGACGGCGTCGACCCCCAGAATGTTGGCCAGGCGCTTGCCGCCGGTGCCCGTGAGTGCGAACCCGCCGATGCGGTCGCGAGGGAACCGCGACAGGACGTCGGCGATCAGTCGCCGCGCCGTCAAGATCGGCTGGCCGTGGGTGCGCACGTAGTGGTCCTCGACAACGCGGTCGTCCTCGCCCACGATCACGAGCTTCGCGCTGACCGACCCGATGTCGAGTCCGACGAGGAGCGCCTCCTCCCGCCCCGGCGCCGTGTCTGCTTGCTGGTTGTGCTCCTCTACCGTCATGGCGCGCCCCTACCTCCCCATCGTGGCTCCTTCACATTCCGGTCCTTGCTGCCGAGGTGTTATGATAGCGGCGACCCCGGCCGGAATCAACAAGTGCGCCGAAAGAACAAGTATCCAGCGGATAGGACACTGGAGGGACCGCTCGGTTCGCCCGGGGAACGAAAAAGGCGCCGTCGGCCGGATGGGCCGGCGGCGCCTCGTCGATCAGGGCTCTGCGCCGGCCGGGCCTAGAAGTTGAGCCCGGGCTCGGCCGCAGCGCCGCCCTCCCACGACCCCGGAGCGATCACCCGCTTGATGAAGTCGACGAGCTCCTGGCCGGTGAACGTGTCGGGCTCCTCCTCCGCCGCGGCGAGCTCGTCGCGCTCAAAGAGGTCGGGGATCTTTCCTTCATCGCCGCCCTCCTGGGTGAGCGCCTTGAGGTTCGGCTTGAAGTCGTTGATCTTGATGGTCAGATCGCTCACGTCGTAGTAGCGGGTGACCGTCTTCCGGATCTTCT
>JAWODX010000573.1:0-2599 GCA_046483085.1 Planctomycetota bacterium | reverse complement strand
AGGCCGTGGAGACTCATCGGCAAGACGCCGGTGCCACAGCGGGGCAGCCTTCGGAGACAGCTTCCCGTTCGCGGGCCGCGACTGGGGAGGTGGCGAGTGCACTCCCTCTGCCTGGCAGGCCCTTCCTTCTTGTCCCCGGGTCCGGGACGACGAGAGGAGCGCCGGGCCTCTCACGCCGGAGGTTTTGTAAGCCGGCGTTGTAACCCTCTGGGGGCCAGGCTCTTGCGAATCTGCTCGGTGCCTGACACCGAGCGCGCCGAGCGCGCCGAGCGCGAGGCTCCCGCGCTACGTCTCGTCCGCCGGCCCGATCTCGGGCTGGCGTTCGGCGGCGGGCGGGGCGGCGGCGCTCTTGTCGTAGTTCATCTCGGGCGGGGCGACGGCGCCGCCGGAGACGATGAACGACATCGCCTCGTCGAACGTCCACGTCGTCGAGGTGATCCGTTCGACGGGAACGATCTCCAGGTAGCCGGAGGTGGGGTTCGGCGTGGTCGGGACGTAGACGGCGGCGAGCTTGCGGCCGGTGTCGGTGTCGGTGAGCGTCCGCGTCACGAAGCCCACGGCCTTCATCTCTTCGGACGGGAAGTCGATCAGCACGACCCGCTGCACCTCTTCCGGCTGTCCCTGCAGGGCGGTGACGAGGGTCTTGACCGAGCCGTAGACCGTCTTGACGAGCGGGATGCGGTTGACGAGCGAGTCGAACCCCGCGATGAGCTTCCGCCCGGCGAGCCGCGTCCCGATCCAGCCGAGGATGCAGAGCAATACGAACACGAGCGACACGCCCAGGATGCCGCGGAACACCGTTTTCTTGAGCAGGGCGGCGACCGCAGGGGCCGACGGCTCGATCGTGGTCGCCACCCGGTCGACGACCGGCACGCCGACGTCGGCGAGCAGGTTGAACAGGAACTTGACCACGAGCCACGTGACGAGGACGGGGATGGCGGACAGCACGCCCGCGACCAGGTACCGCCGGATCCGCCGCACGAAGGACAGTCGCGCCGAGTCAGCCATCGCTCTGTTCCTCCTGTGTGAGTGTGGGGTCGGCCCCGCTTTGGAGAGGCCGATAGGACATATAGGTCCTATGGGACCTATTCGTCCTATGGTGTCCCCTCGGTGCCCGCCGCACGTCCGCGCACCCGCGCCCGCTCCTACTCCGGCCGGGCTACGTTGCTGACCAGGCTCCGGTTGCTGGAGTCGTCGAAGGTCCGGACGGCGAAGTACTTGGGCTTCGGCTCGTACTCGGGCAGGCCGGTGACGGTGAACGAGACCTTTTCGCCGGGCTTGACGGGCGTCGGCTCGCCGTCGAGGTTCACCCCCATCCACCAGTTGGTCACCTTGCTGTCCTTGTTCTCCTTCCAGGCCTTGAGGAAATCCTGGAAGCTGACGAGCGGCTTGTCGGAGCACTTGACCTGGTAGCGGACGACCGCCCCGCCGCCCTGGTCGGCGGGCGAGGTGAAGGTAACGGTCGCCTTCTTGCCGTCGATCTCGACCGCCAGGTCCTGGACCGGCTCCGGCGGCTCCTTGTCCTTCTTCGGGTGCGCCCAGACGTAGAACGTCTTGCCGGTGAACCCGACCTCCTCGGAGTGGGGGCCGTAGTAGTTGACCCACATTCCGACGCGCCCGAGCCGGCTCATGTCGGTCGCCTGGTAGCGGCGGTGGCTGCCGCCGTTCCACAGCCAGTAGGCGCGCTTCCGGAGCAGCTCTTCGCCCGTGTACTGGTACGCGCGGGCGGGGATGTCGGGGTGGAACCGCTGGAGGTAGCCGGAGATCTTGATCCCCTTGCTGCGCTTGTTGTCCGGCGCGGTCCAGCTCGCGTAGTCCCGGTGCACGCCTTTCTTGGGGAAGTCGATCATGAACATGCGGTGCAGGACGTAGTGGTCGTCCTGGTGGAAGAGGTGGGCGACCCCCTGGCCGTAGGCGATCATCCAGTCGAGTGCGTCCTCGTTCCCGGTCAGGCGGTAGTAGCACTCGAAGGCGCGGGAGAGCGGCGGGTACATCCACTGGTGCGGGTAGATGATCGGGTGCCAGCGGGCGCCGGTGGCGAAGTCGGTCAGGGCGCCGTTCTGCTGGTCGATGATGACGCCCTCTTCGCGCAGCTTCTTCATCCCCTGCTCGCCCACGTACTTCTCGTACTCGAACTTGAGCATGTCGAGCTTTCGGACGGCGGGGGTGACGAGCCCGCGCGGCTCCTTGATCGGGCGCTGGAGCCAGACGGCGGCGAGGAAGTCGCTGGCTTGTTTCACAAACTCGTCGTTCGGGGCGATGAGCCGGGCGGCGTTCGTCAGCCGGCAGCTCCGGGTGAACGGGCGCGACACGTTCCACGTCTTGCCCGGCCGCTTGCGGAACGCGCGGGCCTGGGTGTCGAAGTTCTGGTCGACGCTGTCCAGCGCCGCCTCGTAGGCGTCGCGGTCGCCGGTGATGCAGAACCATCCGGCGATCCCGGCGGCCCAGTTGTGGCAGTAGCACTGCTTGGCGTTGGCCAGGTAGCCGAGCGACTTCATCTCAGGCGTCTTCGCCCACTGGGCGGGGCAGTTGTTGTGGCGGCCGGTGACCGGGTCCTTCGACCGCGTGGGGCGGTTGCCGACCGGGCCGCCGCCGGTCC
>JAWODX010000560.1:0-4875 GCA_046483085.1 Planctomycetota bacterium | reverse complement strand
CGAGCGGCGTTACTTCGGCGGCGGCCCTCTGTGCAGCGGCGCCGCCGCGGCCGCCATAGACCTCGACGCCCTTCCCGCGCGACAGCCAGACGCGCCCCTTGCTGTCGCAGAACACGGCCGGGACGGCGTTCGCTCGATCGTCGGCCGGAACCGGGCCGCCGTGCACGGTCCAGGATGCGAGATCGCTGCTGAGCAGCGCGCCCTTCTCGGTCAGGCACCAGGCGGTACCGTCGGGGCCGGAGGCGACCGCCGCCAGCGGCCCGAGCGTCGGGTCCGATTTGAGCAGCCGGCCCCGCCCCCCTTCGAGCACCCACAGGCCGCCGGGGAGCGCGACAACCGGCTTCCCCTCGAGGAGTGCGCCGCCGCGCGCCGGTTGTTCGGGGAGTTCGAAGCTCCGCCAGCGGCGGCCGTCGAAGTGGCTGATGCGCCGCGCGTCGACCACCCACAAGTCGGGCCGGTCGGGCGCAGCGAGCAGGGTTCGCGTGGGCGAGTAGGGGAGCGGGCAGGCGGCAGGGACGCCGCGTTGGCCGGTGAAGCGGAAGAGCCGCGAGTGGGCGGCGATCCAGAGCGCGTCGCGCGCCTCGGCGAACGACGTCACCGAGCCGGTCCCGTGCAGGCTGTGCCAGCGGCCGCGGCCCAGCCCTTCGGCGGGCGGGTCGAAGTAACCGAGCGCGGTCCACTGCTCGCGCCGCAGGCGATCGATGAGCCGGTCGCCGCCCTGTGCGCGGGCCGAGCTGCCGAGCCACATGCGGCCGTTCCCGTCGACGTGCAGGGCGCGGATGGGCTTGTCGACGTGCAGTGCGCCGGGCGGGATCATCTGCCACCGCTTCCCGTCGAACAGGGCGATCCCCTCGGCCAGGACGGCCAGCTCGCCGCCCGGGCCCTCGGCGAACGCCCGCGCCTGTCGAACCGGGCAGCCGGAGCCGGGGCCCAGGACGACGGGGCGGCCGATCTGTTCGGGCAGCGGATGATCGGCGGTGACGGCATTGAGCGCGTCGATCAGTTCGACGGTCGCCTTTCGGAACGATTCGTGCTTGCGTGCGATGAGCCGGCTGCGGATGTCGGCGGGCACGTCGACGTTGGCGTACAGGTCGAGCACCTGGAACGCCGGGGCGGCGAGTTCGTCGGGTTCGGCGGCGACCGCCGCCAGGGCGCCGAGCGCCCGCGCCGCGCCGCGCCCGTCGCCCAGGCCCATGCGAACGTACACCTGTTCGGTGAGCTCGCGGACGAGCGCCTCGCGCGCCTGCTTGACCGACAGGGCCGGGGCCTCCGGCTGGGCCGCGAGACAGACCAGCGACATGCACATCTGGATCAACACGTGCTCGGCTCTCCCAACAGAGGACCCGTCACCCGGCGGACATCCGCAGGCGGATCGCCGTCCCGCGGGGACGCCGCTCTCGTCGTCTGCCGCGCCGGGCCGTTCTATCGGCCTCGGTCCCGGCTCAATCCCAGGGCAGCTTGGCCGGCTCGAACGCCCGGGGGAAGCGGTCGTAGTCGGTCACGGCGACCGGTTCGCTCTTCTGCACCCAGGGCAGCCCGATGTCGCTCCACAGCGCCCGTCGGTCGCCCGCCTCCGTCATCCCGTCGACGATCCCCTTCAGGTGATAGACGGTCGTGGTCTCCTTCTCGCCGGCGCCGGGCCGGTCCGCGTCGACCGGGATTTCGCGCTGCTCGACGTAGGCCTCGGGGACCTGGTGGACTTCCCGGCTGGAATCGAAGGCTGCGTTCGACACGCGGGCGAACCGGAGCGAATCGGCGAGCGGCGAGAACAGTGTATCACTTTCGCCGACCAGGTAGCGAGCAAAATTCGCGGCGGCGCGGCGGGTCGACCCGGGCCGGCCGTCGTGCTCGATCGCCACCTCGCCGCCGTCGTTCAGCGTCGCTCGGACCGGCGATTCGTTGTCGCCCGCCCGCCACGTCAGCGAGCCGTTCTCGCCGACGACGTCGAGCCGGACGCGTCGGTACGGGTTCTCGCCGGGGGCGACGAGGGTCACGTAGTAGTGGACGGTCGCCCCGCTGTCGAGCTCGGCCTGGATGCAGGCGGTGTCCTCGCCCTCGATGGTCGGACGGGCGCGGTAGAGTTCGCCGCGCACCCGGACCGGGTTCGCCACGTGCCCCGGCTCCGAGGAGGCGAGGAACAGGGCGCAGAAGAGGTAATGGGCGAGCGGGTTGTTGACGGGTCCGTCGAGCGCCCACAGGTCGTTCACCCGGACGCGGCCGGCCCAGGCCGAGCGCTGGTAGTATCGATCGGTCCGGAGCCAGGCGCCGCGGACGACGACGTCGGTCGTCTGGCCGATGCAGCCATCGATCAGCGCCTCCTGGAGCGCCCGGATCACGCTCGAATTCTGGTGGTTGTACGCGATGTCGACGGGGAGGCCGGTGCGTTCCTCGGCGTCGATCATCGCCTGGACGTCCTGGACGGTCGGCGCGGCGCTCTTCTCGCAGAGCACCGGGACGCCGGCCTCGAGCGCGTCGACGGTCATCGGGCGGTGCAGGTGCAGCGGCGTGCAGAGCGAGATGAAGTCGAAGTTGCGCTCGGCGAGCGCCTCGTCGTACCGGGTGAAGCACCGGACGCCCCGTTCGGTGAGCTGCTCCACCTGCTGGGGGTACTTGCCGGGGTTTCGGACGACCACCGCGGTCAGCTCGGCCAGGCCCTCCTCGCTCAGCTCGTCGAAGGCCCGGAGGTGGGTCCGTCCGTATCCGCCGATACCGACCAGGCAGGCGCGAACCGGCTTCTCAATCGTCATCTCATTCCTCGTTTCGTTCGGATCCGAAGCGTGCGTCCTTGAGGTGAAGTTCGACGGCGCCCGAGCCGGACCAGGTGTCGATGCGCGGCGAGAACGCGAGGGAGAGCTCGCGCTGGCCGGCCACGATCGCGTCATACACCCGCTCGCCCATCCAGAACCCGACGGTTCGGAAGCTGTTCCGGCCGTCGCTGACGTAGAAGGAGACGTGCTGGGCTTTCATCCCGATCAGTCGGGGTTTTCCGGCGACGTGGACGCCGTGCACGACGAGCAGCGGCGGCCGGTTGGCTTCGCCGTGCGGGGCGAGCCGCTCGAGTTCGCTGATCAGGCGCTCGGAGATGTCGCGGAGCTCGATCTCCGCATCGACGTCGAGTGCCGGTTGGAACGTCTCGGGGCTCTGTCGCGCGGCGACGGCGCCGAGGTGCTCGCGGAGGGCGGGGATGTCGGCGGCGGCGATCTGGAAGCCCGCCGCCCCCTCGTGCCCGCCGAAACTCAGCAGTCGGTCCCGGAACCCGTCCAGGGCGTTGAACAGGTGGAAGCCCGGGACGGACCGCGCCGAGCCGCGGCCGACCCCGTCGCCGGTCGCGATCAGTGCGGTCGGCCGGCCGAACTCGTCGACGAGGCGGGAGGCCACGATGCCGACGATCCCGGCGTGCCAGTCGTCGTGCGCGAGCACGATGACACGGGCCGTCTCGGCGTCGGCCTGTTGGAGGAACATCTCGCGGGCGTGCTCCGCCATCTCGCGCTGCCGCTTCTGGCGGGCGACATTGTGCTGCTCCAGTTCGGTCGCGATGTCCCGCGCGCGGATCGAGTCGTCGGTGATCATCAGTTCCACGGCGAGCCGAGCGTTGGCCATCCGGCCGGCGGCGTTCAGGCGGGGCGCGAGCCGGAACGCGATGTCCCTCGTGCTCAGCCGCGGCCGCCGAAGCTGTGCCTCGTCGATCAGCGCGCGCAGCCCGGGGCTCGCCGTCCCGCTGAGCATCTTCAGGCCGTAGGCGGCCAGCACACGGTTCTCGCCGAGGAGCGGGACCATGTCGGCGACGGTCCCCAGGGCGACCAGGCCGAGCGAGTTGAGGAGGAACTCGCGGAACCGGTCGGCCATCCGGCGGCCGGGCGAGAACCGTTCCGCCAGCGCCCAGGCGAGTTTGAACGCGACGCCGACCCCGGAGAGCTCGCGAAACGGGTAGAGGCTTTCGGTGCGTTTCGGGTCGATGACCGCGACGGCCGGGGGGATCTCGTCGCCGGGCTCGTGGTGGTCGGTGACGATGATGTCGATCCCGGCCTCGCGAGCGCGGGCCGTCTCCTCGACGGCGCTGACGCCGCAGTCGACGGTGATGATCAGGTCGGCGCCCCGGGCCCGGAGCTCGTCGATCGCCCCGACGTTCAGGCCGTAGCCCTCTTCGATGCGATGCGGTATGTAGTAGTCGACGTCGAGGCCGGCGAGGCGGAGGAACCGGACGAGCAGCGCGGTCGCCGACGCGCCGTCGACGTCGTAGTCGCCGTAGATGACCACGTTCTCCTTGTGGCGGGCGGCGTGATCGAGGCGGTCGACGGCGGCGTCCAGGTCGGGCAGCAGGCGCGGCTCCGCGAGGTCGTTGAGTTTCGGGCTGAGGAATTTCCGGGCCGAGGCGGTGTCCTCGACGTGGCGGTTGAGCAGAATCTGTGCGGTGATCGGCGAGACGCCGAGGTCCTGCGCAAGGGCGGCGCGACGCGCGGGGTCGGGCTCGGGCACGATCCATCGCAGGACCGTCGAGGGTTTATCCGGCATCGGTATGAGCTTCTTCTTCGAATCGGTCACGGACTACTATATGGAATCGACGCGCCCGCTGCAAGGTGGCCGGCTCTTTCCGTTCACTCCCCCGACAGCATCTCGAGCAGGGTCTCCCGAAGGCCCGCCAGGTGGTCGAGGTCCCACCGGTCGAGCTCGTCGACCGCGTCCCCCCATCCGTCGTGGCCGGTGAGTGCGTGGCGGACCTGCTCGCGCGCCCAACCGCGGCGCCTGGCGAGCGCGACAATATATTCGATGTCTTGGATGCCGCGCCGCATGGCCTTGAGGCGGAGGCTGGCGACCGCGTCCACGCCGAACCGGGCCGAGCCGTCGACGATGATGCCGTTCCGGTCGGCCCGGACG
>JAWODX010000525.1:0-18380 GCA_046483085.1 Planctomycetota bacterium | reverse complement strand
CGGTGGCGGCGCTGGTGACGAGACTTGCGGCGGCGGGGGTGAATCAGGTAGTATCTAGCACGTTCAAGCTGCGGCGCGACAGTGCCGCCCGGTTTGCCGAGCGGTTCCCCGAGGCGGCAGCCGCCGCCGAACCCCTGTACCAGGCCGAGCGGATCGCCGGCTATCGATACCTGGCCGAGCCGGAGCGTCGGCGGCGGATGGAGATGGTCAAGGCCCTGGCCGAAGAGGCCGGCCTCGGCTTCTCCTGCTGCCGCGAAGGAATGCCCGAGCTCAACGCCGAATCCTGCGACGGCCAGCACCTGCTGGCCGAACCCGACGCCGCCTGAGCCTGACAGGACTGTCATAGGTCCTACAAGACCTATTGGTGGCCCGGCGGACGCGGACCGCGCAACCGAGAGAGGAGATCGATGGGTCTGGCAGACGACGTGGTGACGAACCTGCGGGGTTTCTCCAAGGCGATGTTTTCGACGTGGTTCCAGTACAAGCCGGCCCGGCTCCTGCTCGACGCCGGCGAGGGGGTCAGCTCGTCGATGGAGAACTTCATCTTCGGCATCGAGTCGATCCTCCTCTCGCACGGCCACTACGACCACATCGGCGGGATCGGCGGGATCATCCATTCCCGCGCCTCCGCCCGCGGCGACAAGGAGAAGCCGCTTCGCATCTACTACCCCGCCGACGACGCCATGATCGAACTCCTCCACGAATACACCCTGCGCATCTCCAACAACGTCAAGTATGAGCTCGACTGGGTGCCCGTCCACGCCGGCGACGAGTTCGCGCTCGGCACCGAGCGCGACCGCGGCCTCATCCGGGCCTTCCCCGTCGAGCACTCCGCCCGGACCGTCAACCTGGGCTATCAGCTCTTCGAGCGCCGCACGCGGCTCAAGCCCGAGCTGGCCGAACTGGCCCAGGACGAGATCGAGCAGCGTGCGAAGGAACACGGGCCGGACAGCGTGGTCGATGAATACGAGCAGATCGTGCTCGCCTACTGCGGCGACTCGGCCCCGGTCGACCCCGACCTCGTCCGCGGGGCCGAGGTGCTCCTGCACGAGGCGACGTTCATCGATCCCGGGGACCGCGAGAACGAGATCCACAGCACCGTCGCCGAGGCGCTCGACGTCGCCCGGCAGGCGGACGTCAGCCGGCTCGTCCTCATCCACATCTCCACCCGCTATCCCAAACGGCGGATGGCGCCGATGATCGGGAAGATCGCGACGGACTGCGGGTTCGACCGGCCGCTGACCATGGTGATGGGCCGCCGGTTCACCGATCTCCTCGGCCCCGGCGGCGAGCCCGCCGAACACAGAGGGAGGGGGCGACGACGGTGAGCGGCCTCTTCGCCGAGCCCGGCACGGACGGGCAGGACCGGCCCGAGGCCCCGCGCCCGCTCGCCGTCCGCATGCGCCCGCGCACCCGCGACGAGTTCGTCGGCCAGGACCACTTCTTCGCCCCCGGCAAGCTGCTCTGGCGGATGCTCGAGGCCGACCGGCTCATGTCGGTCATCTTCTACGGCCCGCCCGGTACGGGCAAGACCACCCTCGCCCGCGTCATCGCCCACCACACCGAGGCCGCGTTCCACGCCATGAACGCCGCCGCCTGCGGCGTCGCCGACGTGCGCGACGCCATCGCCAGGGCCCGCGACCGGCGCCAGATGTCCCGCCGACGAACCGTCCTCTTCATCGACGAGCTCCACCGGTTCAACCGGGCCCAGCAGGACGTCCTCCTCCCCGACGTCGAGGAGGGCACGGTCCGCATGATCGGGGCCACCACCCACAACCCGTTCTTCACCATCACCTCGCCGCTCGTCTCCCGCTCCCAGATCTTCGAGTTCCGCCCGCTCAGCAGCGACGCGATCAAGACGGTCGTCCGTCGGGCGCTGGCCGACGAAGAACGCGGCCTCGGCGAGTACGACGTCGACCTGCCGGACGACGTGCTCGACTTCATCGCCGAGGTGTCCGACGGCGACGCCCGCCGGGCGCTCAACGCACTCGAGGTCGGCGTCCTCACCACCCAACCCGACGCCGACGGGGTCGTCCGCTATACCCTCGAGGTCGCCGAGGACTCGATCCAGAAGAAGGCGGTCGTCTACGACCGCGACGAGGACACGCACTACGACGCGGCCAGTGCGTTCATCAAGAGCATGCGGGGCTCGGACCCCGACGCGGCGCTGTACTGGATGGCGCGGATGATCGAGGCGGGCGAGGACCCGCGGTTCATCGCCCGGCGCATGGTGATCTGCGCCGCCGAGGACGTGGGCAACGCCGCCCCGCTCGCACTCGTCCTCGCCAACGCCGCGCTCCAGGCCGCCGAGTTCGTCGGACTCCCCGAGGCCAAAATCCCGCTCGCACAGGCCGTCACCTACATCGCCTGCGCCCCCAAGAGCAACGCCGCCTACCTGGGCATCAGCCGCGCCGAACAGGACATCGAACAGGGACGCACCCTCCAGGTCCCCGAACACCTCCGCGACGCCAACTACCCCGGCGCCGAGCGGCTCGGCCACGGCAAGGGATACCAGTACGCCCACGATTATGAGGAGCATTTCGTCGACCAGGACTACCTGCCCGTCGACCGCGTGTATTACGAGCCGACCGAACAGGGCCACGAGAAGGCGATCAAGAAGAGGCTGGACGCATGGAGAGCACAACGGCGCAAGAAGCGAAAAGACGAGCCCGAGCCGAAGTCAGGCGACGAATAAACGCGCTGCCCCGCGAGCTCCGCGCCCGAAAGAGCCGACAGGCGTGCGAGCACCTGCTCGGCCTCCGCGAGATCCAGGCCGCCGGGGTGATCCTCGCCTACGTCGCGCTGCCCGACGAGCTCGACATCCGGCCCGCCCTCGGCGCGCTGCGCGAGGCCGGCACGCGGATCGTCCTCCCCCGCTGCCTGCCCGAGCAACACGACCTGCTCTGCATCGAGGTCCACGATCTCGAGCAGGACCTGGCACCGGGCACGTTCGGCATCCCCGAGCCGACGACCGGCGACCCGGTCAGCCCCGACCGCATCGATGCGCTCGCCGCGCCCGGCCGGGCGTTCGATCGGCAGGGGAACCGGGTCGGCCGCGGCGCCGGCTACTTCGACCGAATGATGGCCGGCGACGAGTTCCGCGCCTTCGTCTGTGGAATCGGGTTCGATTGCCAGGTCTTCCCCCGGCTGCCCGCCGAACCGCACGACGTGCCGGTCGACGCCCTCGTCACCGAGTCAGGCGTGGTCCGCATCCGCCGGCCCGCGCGCGCCCAGAACGAATAACCCCGCCGTCGCCCCCACCGCCAGCGCGCCGTACACCAGCATCCGCCACAACACCCGCCCCCCGGCCGCCAGCGAACCCGCCGCCCACAGCGGCGACGCCACCGCCGCCCACTCCGTCGACAAGCCGCCCTCCTCCCGCAGCAGGTACCCCAGAAGCGGCACCACCCCCGCCACCAGGAACGCCGCCGGGTAGTACCACACCCCCGCACCGGGCAGCCGGCACGCGGCACCCGCCGACACTCCCACCAGGAGAAGGAACGCCTGGCTCCAAAGGACGCCCGCCGTCGACACGTCCCCCGTCCGCACCGCGATCAGCACCAGCGGGACCGCCAGCACGAGCAGCCCGACCAGCCGCACCAGGAGGCCGGAGACCTCCCTCGTCGGCGACTCCCGGTCGAGCGGAGCGCGCTCGAACAGCGGCCACAGGAAGACGAGGAAGAACGCCTGGGCCGCGACCAGCGCCCCGTACGTGTTCTCGATCTCGACCGGAGACGCCAGCCGCTTGACGGACAGCAGCCCGACGATCGCCGCGCACGCAACCCCCCCGCACACCACGAGCCACACCACGGCCGCAGCCACCCAGCGGCGCCGCACGGGACCTCCTTTCCGACCTGTACCGGCCGCCCCCTCGCTCACCGGCGGGCGGGCCCGTCGAAGAGCGTCTGCTGCGCCGGGACCGGCTCCGGCTCGGCCCCCGGCAGCGGGATATCCTTGCGGAGAAACGTCGGAATGTCCAGGTTCTCCCCGTCGTAGACGGTCGGATCGCCCACCTTGAAGAACGGCGACTCGGCCTCCAGCGTTCGGATCTCCTTCTTCGTCTCCTGCGCCGACTCGTCGAGCGTCCCGGCGATGAGCGTGGCCCGGATGGCCGGCGCCTCCTCGACGACCGACACCCCGCAGCAGACCTCGGCCTTCGGGAAGAGCTGCTGGAGGATCGTGCCCGCGCGTCGCGCCTCGTCCAGCGGCATCTCGCCGTCGCCCACCACGTGGGCGAGCACGCTCCGCCCCGTGCGCAGCTCGCCCGGGGGCGCCAGCGCCTTCTTCACCGCCGACCGCAGGGCGTCCGCCACCAGCTTGTCCTCGCCCACGCCGACCGTCGCCCGGCAGTGGCCCGACAGGACCGAGGCGATGTCGGTGAAATCCATGTTCATCGCGTCGTCGGCTGTCGCCGCGCCGATCAGCCCGTCGAGGGACGCGGACAGCCGCCGGTTCCAACTGTCGAACGCCTCGGCCACGGTCAGCAGCGCCGGGTTGCCCCGATCGGCCGGGAACAGCATCGTGGCGTCCGCCGCCTTCGCCACCTTCTTGAACAGCCGGGCGCCCGCCTCCGTCTTGTGCGGCGAGCCGGCCAGCAGCGGCTCGGCGAGGACCGCCACCGCCAGCGCGTTCCGCTCCCGGGCCATGTCCAGGATCTGCGGGCCGTACGTCTCTTCCCGCCCGGTGAACGCCGAGACCAGGAGCAGCATTTGCGCGCCCGAGAGCGCGGTCCGCAGCTCCTCGCACCACGCACCGTCGTCCCGCAGGGGGACCAACTCGGCCGCACGCGCCACGGCGCGCGTCGGCGACGCGGTCAGGAAGATCCGGCGGACGACCCCGGGCAGCGGCCCGAGCCCCTGCACCATGCTGGCTCCGTCGCGGCCCACCCCGGCCAGCACCACCTCGGTGCACGCCGGCTCGACGGTCTCTTCCGGTCGCCCCTTCCGCACGTCGGACCTCCTCGCACTCCTGGATGAGCGGTTCACGCGCCGGCCCCCGCGGCCGGGCGGCTCGTCGCCGGGCCGGGATCAGAACAATTGCTGCAGCCACGTGAGCAGGCGCGTGGCGACACCGCTGCTCCGCGCCGGTGCGACCTGGCGCTGCCGGGCCCGCCAGCCCACGCGAAGCATGCCGATCGTCGTCGACATCTCCGGGCCCATCGTGGCGCCGCCCAGTTCCGGCCGGCCGATCCGCACCGGGCAGCCGAGCACCTGCTCGGCCAGGCTGTCGATACCCTGCAGCCGCGCCGTTCCGCCGGTCAGCACGACGCGGATGCTCGCCGACCGGACGCCCGCCCGGAGCAGCTCGCGCCGGGCGATGTCCAGCATCTCCCGCAGCCGCGCGTCCACAATCACGTGCAGCCGCCGCGGGTCCACCGACACGGTCCCGCCCCGGGGGAACCGCTCGAAGACGATCCCCTGCTGGAACCGGGTCCCGCCCACCTCGGCGTGTTCTTCCTTCAGCCGCTTGGCGTCGGTCAGCCCGATGTTCATCCCGGTCGCCACGTCGCTGGTGATGTGGTCGCCGCCCAGCGGGATCATCGACGAGAACACCGGGGCCCGATCCCGGTAGAGCATGATCCCCATGGTACCCGCGCCGATGTCGATGATCGCAGCCCCCAGCTTCTTCTCGTCCTCGTCCAGCACGGCCTCGCCGGCCGCGTAGGGCGCGAACACGAAGTCCTCGGTCTCGTACTGCTGGGCGTCGACGCAGGCGGCCATGTTCTCGGCCGTGGTGCGGGCGTCGGCGATCACGTGGAGCTGCGCCTCCAGGCGGGTCCCGTGCATCCCCTCCGGCTCGCGCACGTGGCGGATGTCGTCCACCGCGTAGGAACAGGTGAGGACGCCGATGACGCGGGTCTCGTCGGGGACGGGGCTGCCGCGTGCGGACTCGATGGCCCGCTGGACGTCGCGGGCGGTGATGGTCCGGCTCTCGCGGGTGATGGCGATGCAGCCGCGGTTGTTGAAGAAGCGCACGTGCCGGCTGCCCTGGGCGAGGAAGAGGGTCTGGACCTCGACCCCGGCCTGTTCCTCGGCGGCGCCGATCGCCCGCGCCGCCGTGTACCGGGCGGCGGCCAGGTCGACCACCTCGCCGCGGCGCAGGCCGCGCGACGTCTCCACCCCGCGCCCGACCACCTCGATCTCGTCGCCGGTCAGCTCGGCGATCAGGCAGCGGGTCTGCGACGAGCCGACGTCCAGCGCCACCACGAACTCGTTATCCGTTGCTTCCATGCCACTCCAGTTTTCTGCTGACCACGATGCGGCCGGGGAATCGGACGCTGAGCACGCGGTTGCGCACCGGGTCGCCCCGCAGAATGTGCCGCTCCAGCTTGGCGACCTTCTTCTCCACCGGCAGCTCGCCCACGGCCCTCGTCCCCGGCGCCCGCCCCCAGTCGACGTCGCAGTTGTGGTTGCAGGCGACCCGGAACTCGCTCCGCGTCGCCTGTTCGCCCCCGTAGTTGCTGGCGTCCACCGCCCGCACCTCCAGCGCCTTCCGGACGATCTTGCTCGACCGGAGCTGGCGGATGATCTCGATGGCGCCGGTGACGGCGGGGCTCGGCCAGGGCCGGCCCGGCCGCGGCGGGCTGACCTGCACCCCGCGGATCGACGGCACGTCCACCGTCTCCGGCAGGCCGCCCCGGTACACGCGCGGCAGGCGGACGCCGTCGGTGCCGACCAGGTAGTACACCTCGGCCCCGCCCACGTCGTATACGAGGGCGGCCGCCGGATACCGGACCCGGATCTGCGCCCGCACCCGGTTGGGAAACTCGGTCTGCACCCACGCGACCTCCTGCACCCACGGCGACCGCTCGTATTGCCTCGCCAGGTCCGCCAGCATCGACCGGTCCAGCACGCTCCGCCCGTCGACGCGCGCGTACCGCCCGATCTCGCGGATGAGCGTCCGCCGCCAGAAGCCGGGCAGGCCGTCGGGCAGAACCAGCTCCGGCCGATCAACCTGGTACCGGGGCGACCGGCTCACGTACGACCGCGCGTAGCTCAGGCCGAACACCACGAGCGCGGCCAGGGCGACCGGCGGCGCGATCCACCGGAGGAACGGCCCCCGGGCCGCCGCCAGCCACGTGAGAACGCGGCTCGAGCGCGACCGAGTCGACTTCACCTTGACCGCCTTGCGTTTTCTCGCCATCAGGGGCTCCCTGGTCCCAGTTCTTCCCGGGCCGCAGCCCGGCGCAGCGCGTGCCGGGCGATGATGTCGCAGAGCTGCGGAAACTCGATCCCCGCCGCGCCGGCGGCGTCGGGCACGAGGCTCGTCGCCGTCATCCCCGGAATCGTGTTCACCTCGAGCACGTACGGCACGGCATCCTCCGAGAGGATCAGGTCGACCCGCGAGAGGTCGCGGCAGCCGAGCGCCCGATGGGCGTTTCGGGCGACGGACCGGACGCGTTCGGAGACCCCCGCCGCCAGCTCGGGGTCGATCACGTGCTTCGTCACGCCCTCGTCATACTTGGCGTGCTTGTCGAAGATCAGCGTGGGGTAGACCAGCTCGATGATGGGCAGGGCGCGGCTGCCGAGGATTCCGACGGTCAGCTCGCGGCCCTTGATCCACTGCTCGACGACGGCCCGGCTGTCGAGCTCGAAGCACCCGTCGAGCCCGGCGGCCGCCTCGGGCATGGAGCGGGCGAGGGCGACGCCGACGCTCGATCCCTCGCGGGCCGGCTTGAGGATCTGCGGGAAGCCCATGCTGACGAGCGCCGCCCGGTGGTCGTCGCGCGCCATCGCCTCGTCGAGCACGAAGTAGGGCGGGGTGGGGACGCCGGACTGGGTGAACCGCGCCTTGGCGGCCGGCTTGTCCATGGCGAGCCGGCTGGCCTCGACCCCCGACCCGGTGTACGGGATGTCCCGTTGCTCGAGCAGCGTCTGCACCTGGCCGTCCTCGCCGAAGGCGCCGTGCAGGGCGATGAAGACCAGGTCGCAGTCGACGTCGTCGAGCGGCGCGAGCGAGCCGCCGCGGATATCGATGAGCCGGACGTGGTGGCCACAGGCGTCGAGCCCGCCGGCCACCGCCTCGCCCGTGTCCAGCGACACGTCGCGCTCGGTCGAATCCCCGCCGTACAGCACCGCGATCCTCAGTTGCTTCTTCATGGTCGACCTCGTCGTTCCCGCTCTTCCGGCCGGTCGACCGGCCGGGCGAGGCCCTGTCCTGTCAACGTTCCCGTCCCTCCGGGCGAGAGAAGGGTTCTCGCGCGCCGCGCCGTCGAACCGCCCCTAGTTCCACATTTCGATCTCCAAATCGAGGCCGACGCCGAACGATTGCCGGACGCCGCGGCGGACGCGGTCGATCAGGGCGCGCACGTCGCGGGCCGTGGCGTTGCCTTCGTTGATGATGAAGTTCGCGTGGCGGGTGGAGACGACGGCGTGGCCCACGCGTTCGCCCTTCAGCCCGGCCCGCTCGATCAGTTCGCCGGCGCTGCGCTCGGCGGCATTCTTGAAGACGCACCCCGCGCTCCAGGCGCCGAGCGGCTGGGTGCGTGACTTCTCGTCGAGGACGGCGCGCCGCCGCTCGGTGACCTCCGCCGGGTCGGCCTCCTCCAGCTCGAACGTGGCGGCCACGGCGATCTCGGGCTTCAGCCGACTCTCGCGATAGCGCATGCCCAGGCGGCGGGGCGTTCGCGCCCGCAGGAATCCGTACCGATCGATCGTGGTGACCGAGCGGAGGGCGTTCGCCACGCATCCGTTCCGGCCGCCGGCGTTCATGGCGATCGCCCCGCCCACGGAGCCGGGGATCCCGGCCAGCGGTTCCAGCCCGCTCAGGCCCCACTCCTCGGCCTTCCGGACGAGCCGCGGGAGCGGGAGGCCTGCCTCGCACGTCACCCGGCTGCCGGCCCGCCGGACCGCGGTCAGCCGGGAGAGCCGGAACACCGCGGCGCGGACGCCAGCGTCCGCGACCAGCAGGTTGCTTCCCGCGCCGAGGACGCGGACGGGGATGTCGCGCGCCATGCAGCGGTCGACGAGGCGGGCGAGTTCGTCCACGCTGCGCGGCTCGACCAGATAGTCGGCCGGCCCGCCGATCCGGAACGAAGTGACGGTCGAGAGCGGGACGGCCGAGCAGACCGTGTGACCGCAGTCCTGAAATTCGCGCGCCATGGGTTCTCCTCACTCTCCGGCCGCGTTGGGCACGTCCCCCTCGGCGGCCTCTTCGATGAGGCGAAGCAGTGCGTCGCCCGTCTGCCACACGTCGCCGGCGCCGAGGGTGAGGACGACGTCGCCGGCCTCGAGCTCGGGCGCCAGGCGCTCGGGGAGGCCGGCGAAGTCGTCGACCAGCTCGCAGTCGACGTCGCCGTGGGCCGCGACCGCGTCGGCGATCAGCCGGGCGTCGACGCCGTCGACCGCCGGCTCCCACGCGGCGTAGATCGGCCCGACGATCAGCCGATCCAGCTTGCCGAACACCGGCCCGAACTCGCGGTGCATGCGCTGCGTGCGGCTGTACCGATGCGGCTGGAACACGCCGACCAGCCGCCGGTCGGTGAGCAGCCGGGCGGCATCCAGCGTCGCGCGGATCTCCGCCGGGTGGTGGGCGTAATCGTCGTAAACGGCGACCCCGTTCGCCCGGCCCCGCAACTGGAGCCGGCGGTCCACGGCCGACGTGTCGGCCAGCGCCTCGAGCACCGCGTCCATCGGCAGATCGAGCTCGACGGCCAGGGCGAGCGCGGCAAGCGAGTTCTGGACGTTGTGCCGGCCGGGCAGCGAAAGGACCACGTCCTTGACCACGCCGCCCGGCAGCCGGGCGTCGTAGACGGCCCGCGTCGGGCGCAGCCGGACGTTCTCGGCCCGAACGTCGCCCGCCTCCAGGCCATAGGTGATTGTCCGCCGGTCGACGACGTCGAGCATCGTCGCGACGCGCGGGCAGTCGGCGCAGGCGAGGACGGCGCCGCCCTCGCCGGCCGAGGCGAACCGGGCGAACGCCGCCTCGATCGCCCCCACATCCGGCCAGTAGTCCAGGTGGTCGGCGTCGATGTTGGTGACGACCGGGTAGGTCGCGGCGAGGTGGAGGAACGAGCCGTCGCTCTCGTCGCTCTCGGCCACGAACAGCCGGCCGCGCCCGGAACGCCAGTTCCCGCCCAGGTCGGAGACCGTGCCGCCGACGGCGACGGTCGGGTCGGCCCCGCACCGGATCAGCAGGTTCGCGATGATCCAGGTGGTGGTGGTCTTGCCGTGGGCGCCGGCGACGTCGACCGTGTCGAATCCGCGCTGGAGGACCGCCAGCATGCGGCCGCGTGAAACCAGGGGGATGTCGCGCCGCCGCGCCGCCTGGAGCTCGGGCGTCTCCGGCGGGACGGCGCTGGAATAGACGACGAGGTCGGCGCCGTCCAGGTGGTCGGGCGAGTGGCCGAGCCGGCAGGGGATGCCGGCGCCGCGCAGGGCGGCGAGTGCGCCGCTCTCGGCGCGGTCGCAGCCGGTCACGTCGGCGCCGCGCCCGGCGGCGATGCGGGCCAGGGCGCTCATGCCCACGCCGCCGATGGCGACGAAGTGGATTTCGAGCCCGTCCCAGTCGCGGTCGGGGAATTCGTCCACGGTGCGTTCTCCTCTCAGTCGGCTTCGACCGGGGCGGGCTCCGCCGCGGCGGCCACCAACCGGTAGATGCTCTCGAAAATGACGTCTGCGGCTTCCTCGCGCGCCGCCCGGCGCGCGTTCTCGGCCATCGCCCGGCGGCGTTCCTCATCCCCCAGCAGCCCGGTGACCAGCCCGACCACCCGGTCGGCGGTGAGCTCGCTCTGGTCGAGCAGGAGGCCCCAGCCGTGGTCGACGACGTCCTCGGCGTTCGCCCGCTGGTGCTCGTCGCGTGCATAGGGATAGGGGACGAGGATGGCGGGCAGGCCGGCGACGGCGAACTCGGCGATGGAGGTGGCGCCGGCGCGCGACAGGGCGAGGTCGGCCGCGCCGTACGCGAGGTGCATGGTCTCGAAGAAGCTGGTCACGTGCGCGGCCAGGCCGGCCTCGCGGTATGCGTCGAGGATGGCGTCGAGGTCGTCGGGGCCGGCGAGGTGGATGACCTGTGCCCGGCCGGCGAGTCCGGCGGCCGCGGCCATCAGCGCCCGGTTGATCGGGCGGGAGCCCTGGCTGCCGCCCATGAGGAGGAGGGTGGGCAGCCCGGGGTCGAGCCCGAAGAGCCGCCGGACGGCGGCCCGGTCGACGTGTCGGCTCTGGCCGATTTCTTTTCGGACGGGGCTGCCGCTGTGCGTGGCGTTTCCGCCCAGTTGGGCGGCGGCGTCTTCCCACTGGCAGAAGACGCGGCTCGCCCGGCCGGCGAGCAGGCGGTTGGCGCGACCGGGGATCCGGTTCTGCTCGAGCAGGACGAGCGGTTTTTTCGTGGAGAGGGCGGCAAACGCGGCGCCGAGCGACGCGTTCCCGCCGAGCCCGACGACGACGTCCGGCTGGTACCAGGCGAGCAGGCGGCGGGCGCGGAGGAACGCGCCGGGCAGGCTCATCACGGCCCCTGCCGCGCTGCGGGTCCGGCCCGTGATCCGGGTCAGTTGCAGCCCGCGACGGGTGATCATCCGTTCCTCCACCTCGTTGGCGACGCCGGCAAACAGGACCTGCCAGCCGGGGTTGTTGCCCACCACGTGCTCGGCCAGGGCGACACCGGGGGCGATGTGCCCGCCGGTCACCCCGCCTGCGAACAGCATTTTCATCCGTCGACTCCGCTCGGCCGCCGGGTCGCCCCGCGCGTCGTCCGCGCCCCGCCCCGGGGGCAATGTCTCGCCACGTTGAGCAGCAGGCCCCCCCCGATCGACAGGGCGAGGAGTGCCGAGCCGCCGCGACTGACAAAGGGGAGGGCGATCCCCTTGGTGGGGATCGCCGAGGTGGCGACGGCGATGTTGATGAAGACCTGGATCCCGATCAGCACGGTCACGCCCAGGGCGATCATGGCGCCGAGCACGTCGGGCGCGGCGTGGCAGATCTCCATCCCGGCGTAGACGAGGGCGACGAAGACGATGAGGAGCAGGAGGCATCCGATGAAGCCGGTCTCCTGGCCGAAGATGGCGAAGACGAAGTCGGTATCGGGCTCGGGGAGGAACCCGAGCTGCTGGAGTCCGCGGCCGGGCCCGACCCCGGTCACTCCGCCGCAGCCGAGGGCGATGAGCGACTGGACGACCTGGTGGCCGACGCCCTGGGGATCGGCCCAGGGGTTGAGGAAGGCGATGAGGCGCTGCCACCGGTATTCGCGCATGCGGACGAGCAGGAAGAGGACGGGCCCTGCGGCGGCGAAGAGTGGGAGCACGTGCCGCCACCGGGCGCCGCCGCAGATCAGCATGACCATCCCGACCGTCGCGACCAGCACCGCCGTCCCGAAGTCCGGCTCCAGCAGGATGAGGACGAACAGCCCGCCGAGCACGACCAGCGCGGGGAGCAGCCCTTGCTTGAAATCGCCTATCCTCTCGCGCTTGCGGCTGACGAACCCGGCGACATAGACGATCATCACGATCTTGGCGAGTTCGGAGACCTGCAGGTTCATCGGGCCGATGTGGAACCAGCGCCTGGCGCCGTTCACCGGCTTCGCGACGAGCAGCAGCAGGGCCAGCGCCAGCACGATCAGCAGGATGCCGCGGCGGCCGTATCGGGCGAGCAGGTGATAATCGACGAAGGCGAACACGGCCATGGCCGCGGCCGAGAGCAGGACGTAGAGCGCGTGGCGGCAGAGCGGGCCGTTGTCGAACGGGTTGGCGCCGCACCGCACCGCCGTGTTGCTGTAGATCATGGTCAGGCCGGTGAGCATCAGGGTGGCCACGCAGCCGATGATCATGTGCGGGTGGCGGACGCTCACGCGGTCGCTCCATCGACGAGTCGGCGTCGCAGTCGGCGGATGATATCGGTGTGGATCTGGCAGATGCGCGATTCGGTAAGCGAGAGGATCTGGCCGATCTCGCGGAGATTGAGCTGCTCGTAGTAGTAGAGGGTGACCACCAGGCGCTCGGTCCGGCTGAGCATCTGTCGGGCCATCTCGGTCAGTTCTTTCTTCTGCAGCTCGTCGTCGGGGCCGGGCTCGCGCTTGTCCTCGATGAGCACGGCGGCCGGGTCGGCGTTGCTCTGGTCGTGGTCGCCCCAGCTCCGGTCGATCGAGATGAGCGACCGGTTCCGGTCGACGAAGAGGGCCTGGACTTCCGGCTCGGAGAGGCCCATTTGGCGGGCGATCTGCTCCTGGGTGGGCGGGCGGCCGAGCTCGGCTTCGAGCGCCTTGATCGCCCGCTCCAGCTTGTTCAGCCGGGCCCGCGTCGCCCGGGGCATCCAGTCGCGGGCGCGGAGTTCATCGAGGATCGCTCCGCGGATCCGTGGCGTGCAGTATGTGATGAACCGAAATCCCTGGCTCGGGTCGAAGCTGCGGATGCTGTCGATGAGGCCGAAGATGCCGGCGCTCTTCAGCTCGTCGGGGCCGAGCGAATAGCCCAGGGCGGCGGCGATGTCCTCCGCTTCGTAATCCACGATGGACACGTACGCCTCGATGAGCTGGTTGCGCGTGGCCACACTCGGGTCCTTCTGGAACTGTGCCCAGAGCTCGCGGTGGTCGTCGTCCGGTTTCGCGCTGTGAGCCGCGTCCGCCTCTGTGGTCTTTGCGGCAGCCCGGGTCTCCATCCTTTCCTCCTTCCTCGGCATTACCCCACCGGCCGTCCGACCGGCGAGTGGGGTCGTGTTTCGTGACTCTGCTGCAGGTCCGGGCGGCGGGGCGCCGGGGCCTCGTCGCGCTCCGGTTTCGGCACGGCCCGCCCGCGGAGGCCCGCTTCGATCTGTTCCGCCACCTCCTCGAGCCTGATCCCCCGCGACGCCTTGAACAGCACGGTGTCGCCCGGCTCCAGCACGGCGAGCAGCGCCTCGGCCAGTTGCTCACGGCTCTCTCGCAGGACGAGGTCGGTTTCGGGCATGCCTTCGCCCGCTGCGCTCGCCAGCAGGTGGCGGGTGTGGCGGCCGATGCCGAACAGGTAGTCGAACCCGAACCCGGCCAGGGTCGCGCCCAGCCGCCGGTGAAACGCGACGGAGTCCTCGCCCAGCTCGAGCATGTCGCCGGCGACGAAGACCTTGCGGCCGCGGCACTGCATGCGGGAGAGGGTTTTCGCGGCCGCCCGCATCGAGGCCGGGTTCGCGTTGTAGGCGTCGTCGATCAGGGTCACCCCTTCCACCTGCTTGATCTGCATCCGGTGGCTGGGCAGACGGAACGAGGCGAGCCGCTCGGCGATCGTGTTCCAGTCGATCCCCAGCTTGCGGGCCGCGGCGACCGCGGCGAGGGCGTTGCGCGCGTTGTGGCCGCCGGGGATGGGGATGTACAGGCGGGGGCCGCCGACGACCTTGAAGCTCATCCCCGCCGGGTTGGACCGGAGGTTCGTCGCCCGCAGGTCCGCCTCGTTGTCGATGCCGAACGAGTAGACCGTCCCCGTCAGGTTTCGGGCGATTCGGCGGGACCAGAAGTCGTCGGCGTTGTAGAACGCGCCGCCGCGGCGGGCCGCCTGCCGGAGCAGCGGGGCCTTCTCCTCGGCCACCCCGGCGACGCTGCCCAGCCCCTGCAGGTGGGTGGCGGCGATGGCGGTGATCAGCCCGATGTCCGGGCCGGCGATCTCGCACAGCCGGGCGATCTCGCCCGGCGAATTCGTCCCCATCTCCACGACCGCGTAGATGTCGCGCGGCCGCATCTGGAAGAGGGTGAGCGGCACCCCGATCTCGTTGTTATAGTTCGCGATCGACCGGATCGACCGGACGACCCCGTTCAGGATGTGATAGAGCATCTCCTTGACCGTGGTCTTGCCGTTGCTGCCGGTCACCCCGATGACGGTGGTCGTGGTGCAGCGGTTCCGATGCCAGCGCGCCAGGTCGCCGAGGGCACGCGTGGTGTCCTCGACGAGGACGATGGGGAGGCCGAGGGCGTGTTCCCGTGCGTTCTTGCGGTGGACGACGGCGGCGGCGGCGCCGCGCCGGGCGGCCCGGGGCAGAAACTCGTGGGCGTCGAACGAGGCGCCCTGGAGGGCGAAGAACAGGGCGCCCTCGACGCGTTTGCGCGTGTCGGTCGAGATACCGGCGATTCGCAGCCCCGGGTCGCCGCGGAGGATTCGGCCCTCGGTCGCCGTCTCGATCTGTCTCAGGGTCATGTCCATCGGGTCGACTCCGTGGGGACGGCATTCTGGGCGCGGACGCGGTCGGCGACGGCGCGGCGGAGCACGTCGCGGTCGTCGAACGGGGCCTTGACCCTGCCGAGGATCTGGTAGGTTTCGTGTCCCTTGCCGGCGACGACGAGGGTGTCGCCGGGTTCGGCGGCGGCCACGGCCGCCCGGATGGCCCGGGCGCGGTCGGGGATGACGGTTCGGGGCTTGCTGCCGACCATCCCGAGCTCGATCTCGCGGATGATCTGGTCGGTCTGCTCGCTGCGCGAGTTGTCGGCGGTGAGGAAGATGTGGTCGGCGTATTTTTCGGCGACGGCGCCCATCGCCGGCCGCTTGCTCCGGTCCCGATCCCCGCCGCAGCCAAAGACGACGAGCAGCCGGCGCCCGGCCAGGGGGGCGACCGCGCCGAGGACCGAGTCGAACGCGCCTTCGTTGTGGGCGTAGTCGACGAGCGGGTGGATGTCGGGGGCGGGGATGCGTTCGAGCCGGCCGGGGACGGGCGTCGTGTCGCGCAGGCCGGCGACGATCTCGTCGAACCTGAGCCCGGCGGCGGAGCCGGCGGCGGCCGCGGCCAGGTCGTTCGCCACGTTGAACTCGCCGACGAACGGGGTGCGGATCTCGGCCGCGCCGGCCGGTGACTCCAGCCGATAGGTCGTCCCGGTCATGTCCATGTCGAGGATCTCGCCGCGGACGTCGGCGTCGGCCCCCCGGCCGAACCACAGGCGGCGCGCCGACCGCGGGGCGCGGTCGGCCATGAACCCGGCCAGCGGGTCGTCGGCGTTGAGGACGGCGCACCCGGCCGGGGGGAGCATCTCGAACAGGCGCGCCTTCGCGTCGCGGTACCGCTCGAACGTCCGGTGGAAGTCGAGGTGCTCGCGGTCGGACAGGCAGGTGAAGAGGGCGACGTCGAACCGGACGTGCTCCACGCGGCCGAGGACGAGTGCGTGGGACGAGACCTCGATCACGGCGTGGTCGAGCCCGGCGTCGACCATCTGGCGGAAGAGGTCCTGGATGAGCAGGCCGTCGGGGGTCGTGTTCCCTGCGGGGATGACCCGGTCGCCGATCTTGTAGTGGATGGTGCCGAGCAGCCCGGTCGGTCGCCCGGCCGCGGCCAGCATCGTGCGGAGCCGGAACGCCGTGCTCGTCTTGCCGTTCGTCCCCGTGATCCCGGTCACGTGCAGCCGTTCGGTCGGGTCGCCGTAGAAGCGTGCGGCGAGGGGCGCGACCCTCTCGCGCACGTCGGGCAGGACGAGATGGACGGCGGCGTCGGCGCCGGGCGCGGCCTGCTCGGAGACCACGGCCACGGCGCCGGCCCGCACGGCCTGGGGGATGAATTTGTGCCCGTCGGCAGTCTGGCCGCGGCGGGCGATGAAGAGCGAGCCGGGCCGGACCAGGCGGTGGTCCTGCACGATCTTCTTGATCTCGAGGTCGGCGTGTGCGGCCAGCCGCCGCCGGTCGGCGTCGGACGGGCAAAGAACGGGCAAGAGCTCCCGAAGTCGCACGATTCCCTCCCTGTGGGTCTCCGTCATCGGTTGAGCGCCACGACGCGCTCGTCGAGCGAGTCGTCGTGGGGCATGGACTCGAGCATGGCCAGCGTGCGGTCGATGATGCGCCCGACGGCGGGCGCGGCCACGGTCCCGCCGTAGTGCTGGCCCTGCGGCTCGTCGACCATGACGAGGACGCAGAGCCTCGGCCGGTCGATCGGCGAGAATCCGACGAACGACGCGATGTATTTCGAGTGCGAGTACCCGCCGCCCGCGGCGCGTTTTTGCGCGGTACCCGTCTTGCCGCCGATGGGGTGCCGGGCGTCGCGCAGGCGCCGGCCCGTGCCCCGCTCGACGACCTGGCGGAGGATGCGGCGCATGAGCCGCGAGGTCTCGGGCTGGATGATCCGCCCGATGGCGGCCGGCCGGCGGCGGGTGGTCTGTCGCGTGTTCGGGTCCTCGACGGTGCCGACCAGGTACGGCCGCATCAACTTGCCCCCGTTGATCACGGCGCAGAACGCGGTGATGAGCTGCAGCGGGGTGCCCGCGATCTCCTGGCCGAAGGGGACCGACGTGGTGCTGTAGTAGCTCCAGCGTTCGGGCGGGGTGACCCTCCCGGGCTCCTCGGCGGGGAGCTGGATGCCGAGCCGCTGGCCGAAGTGATACCGGCGGAGGGTCCGCTGCATGCGCTCGGGGCCGAGCCGCAGGCCGATCTTGGCGGCGCCGATGTTGCTCGACTTGACGACGACGCCCTCGACGGTCAGGGCCCCGTACGCGTGTGTGTCGTGGATGGTGCGGCCGCGGTACCGCCAGCGGCCGCCCTCGCAGTCGATCTCGGTCTCCGGGGTGACGAGGCCCAGGTCGAGCGCGACCGAGATGATGAGCGGCTTGAACGTGCTCCCGTATTCGTAGGTGCTCTGGACGGGGTGGTTGCGGAGCCGCTGCTGGAGCTCACGGCGGCTGAGCCGGCGCTTGACCGAGATGTCGAGCCCGGGCACGGAGCTCATGGCGAGGATCTCGCCGGTGTGCGGGTCCATGACGATGGCGGAGGCGGAGCGGGGGGAGAACTCGTCCTGGACGCCGGCCAGCTCTTCGTCGACGACGGCCTGGATCCGCCGGTCGACGGTGAGGTAGAGGTTGCAGCCGTGGCGGGGCGGGAGGTCCGGGTCGGCGGAGTGGGCGATGCGCCGGCCGCGGCCGTCGCGGACCATCCGGGCCAGCCCGGGCCGGCCGCGCAAATAGCGGTCGAACCGCCGCTCGAGCCCCTCGGCGCCCCGGCCCTCGGCGTTGACGAACCCGAGCCACTGCCCGATGATCAGCCCCTTCGCCGTCGAGTCGGCCCGCCGGTCGTCCCCCCGGACGCCCAGCCCGCGGATGCCGAGCGAGCGGATCCGCGCGGCGGACCGGTCGTCGACCACGCGGCTGAGCCAGACGAACCGGGTGTTTCGGTGGAACTGTCTCCGCACGCGGTCGGGGGGGAGGTCGAGGACCTGTGCGGCGATGTCGGCCGCCTTGGAGAGGCGGCCGACATCGCCGCACAGGTCAACCCGGTCATGAAAATCGCGCGCTTTCCCCTCCTCATGGCTGGACTGCAGGCTGAGCATGGGCGCGGTATGTTCGACATCCGGCATCGAGCATTTGGGAAAGCCCTGGGTGTTGACCGCCTGATCATGACTTTGAGCGGACAATCCAGTATTGAGGGGGTGATCTTTTTCCCGCTTTCTGATACTATGCGGCCGTAGCATTACGCCGCACACCCAGGTCAACTGAATATAATAACTCAAGCGAGGTTAGAT